>DXBL01000058.1 GCA_019116555.1 Candidatus Pseudomonas excrementavium | reverse complement strand
GAGCGTTTCCTGAATAACCTGGTCAAGGCCGGCAAACCGGTGATGGCGGCAGTACAGGGCAAGGCGGTCGGGGTTGGCACCACCATGCTGATGCACTGTGATTACGTATTGCTGGCTGAGGATGCTCAATTAATCGCACCTTTCATCAATCTGGCGCTGGTTCCCTAGGCTGGTTCGAGCCTGCTGATGCCGCTGCGCATCGGCCACGTCCGTGCATTTGAAATGTTCGCGCTCGGCGAGCCGGTGTCGGCTCAGGACGCTCATGCCTGGGGCATCGCCAACAAAGTTGTCAGCCGCGATACATTGCGCGCGGAAGTTCAGCGCATCGCCACCCTCATCGCCGAAAAGCCCGCCGGTGCGGTAGCCCTGGCCAAGGGGCTGATGCGCAACACTGAAGCCGTATTGGCGCAAATGGAACAAGAGAGCGGCATATTCTCTGCCCAGTTGCGCAGTGCGGAAGCCAAGGAAGCATTCCGGGCTTTCGCCGAGAAGCGCAAGCCGGATTTCAACAGCATCGGCAATAACTAAGGCGAGGGAGCAATTATCGCCTCGTTATCATGGCTGGTTTTATATATGGATTTGCTTGGTGAATAATCCATTTAAGATTAGCGTTTCATAAGTCGTTCACTATAGTCGTTTGTGCATTCAGAGACACTTCATTAGTTTGATCGGTGTCTTGCTGAGATGCGCCTCGACAGCATACGGATGTGGGGAGGCATATTTCGGGCCTGCACCACGCCGGTCCGACAACATCGCAAAAAGGGACTCCATTACAAAAATAAGGCGGAGATCTGCTGATGTACCTCATTAACCGGGGCGTTCGCCCCCGTTCTGTATTCCTTACTGCTTCTCTCACTGCGCTACTGCTGCCGCTCGGCGGTTGTTTCAATGGCTCATCTGGTTCTGACGACGAGCCCAGATCCCTGACCGGCGTCTTTGTTGACAGCGCCGTCGCGGGGTTGGATTACCATGGCGAGCGCACCGCCGCCAGTATCACCAACGCCCAGGGGCAATTCACCTATCGCCAGGGCGAGACCATCAGTTTCGCCATCGGTGATCTGGCGCTTGGCTCAGCGGTCGGCGCTGAGATGCTGACACCCTTGAGCATCACCGAAGGGGCGAGCGCGCCGACGGAGCAGATAGTGGTGAATAAGCTGATACTGCTGCAGACACTCGATGCCGATGGCAACCTCAACAATGGCATCCAGATCAGTGATGCGATCCGGGGAGAGGTCTCGCTGGAGGCTGCCGCCATCGAATTCGACCAGCCGGCCAGTGATTTCCGAACCAGCCTCGAACCTCTGCTGGCACGCCTGGAGGCGGCCGGCGCATTTTCCGATACGGACCCGCGACCGCGTACTGTTGTTGCGGCGGATGAGGCATTGGAACATTTCGCTCGTTCTACCGCCGAACGCCATGTGGTCGATACCACCAGCGGCCAGCTGCGCGGTTTCGAGGCTGATGCAGATACCTGGCAGTTTCTCGGCATTCCCTATGCCAAGCCGCCGCTGGGCGAACTGAGATGGCGCGCGCCGCAGCCGGTTGAATCCTGGGAGGGCATTCGTGAGGCCGTCGCCTGGTCGGATCAGGCGGCGCAGAACCCGGGGCTGGAACGGTTCGGGGAAGGCGGTATGAGCGAAGACTCGCTGTATCTCAACGTCACCGCGCCCAAGGACGCCAGTGAGCTGCCGGTCATGGTCTGGTTCCATGGTGGCGGTTTCACCTCGCTGACCAGCAATACCAAGCCGTTCAACAACCCGCTGGCCGTGGCCAGTAAGGGTGTGGTGCAGGTGTCGGTGAACCAGCGGCTGGGGCCCTTCGGCTACATCGCCCACCCGGAACTCAGCGCGGAAAGCGGCTATAACGGGTCCGGCAACTACGGTCAGCTGGATCTGATAGCCGCTCTGGAATGGGTGCAGGACAATATCGCGGCGTTCGGTGGCGACCCGAACAATGTCACCATCTTTGGTGAGTCCGGCGGCGGCCGCAAGGTGCTGTCGCTGATGGCCTCGCCCAAGGCGGCGGGCCTGTTCCACCAAGCGATCAGCCAGAGCGGCACCCTGTATCCCGACACCCGCAGCCTGGCAGCAGCCGAAGCTATCGGCAGCGAACTGCAGACCCGGCTCGGCGCCACTTCCCTTGAGGAGATGCGCAGCAAGAGCTGGCTGGAGGTGGTGACCGCGGCAGCCGCCCTGGTGCCCTATACCAATGTGGACAACAGCTATCTACCGCATACCGAGCGCGTCAGCTTCGAAAGCGGGGTGCAGAACGATGTGCCCTTCATGTTCGTCGTCAATACCAACGACACCATCGACCCGATCAATACCGTGATCGATGTGTTCCCCTGGCTGGCCCCGCTCAATACCTCACCGGTATTCGCCACGCTGTTCAGTCATCAGCCCCGGGGCTGGCGCGAGCAGGGCGTGCAGGCCTACCACGGCGCCGAACTGGCCTACATGTTCAACATGCCGGAAAGCGTGATCACCCATTACCTGCTCGGCCTGGTCATCGATCCGGCGACCGGCGAGTCGCTGGTGATCGGGGATCTCAACAACAACGGTGTCACCGGCTCCCAGGGCGATGCGGCGGATATCTTCGCCTCCGCCGGCTTCGATGCAACCGACGACGAAGTGATCGAGCGGATGCTCACCATCTGGACCAACTTCGCCAAGACCGGTGATCCGAGCATTCCGGGTGAGCTCGAATACCCGCTGTATGACGGGCAGGCGCAGCGCTATGTCGAGTTGAGCGATCAGGCGGAGGTGAAGCTCGGGATCGCGGACGTATTTGCCGAATAACACAACAACAATAACAAGAGGTTTGGATTATGACTCAGTGCATGAGCAATCGCAGGGGCGGGCCGCGGCTCGCCACTTCGATATCACTTGCCTGCCTGCTTCCCCTGGCTGGCTGTTTCGATGGTTCCTCTTCCGACTCCGATGACACACCGGTGGTCAGGACGGGGACCTTTATCGACAGCGCCGTCGCCGGACTGGATTACCAAGGCAACACCACAGCCGCCAACCGGACTGATGACGAGGGCCAGTTCAGCTATCGGCCCAATGAAACCATCAGCTTTGCCATTGGCGATCTGGAGCTGGGCTCCGCGGTTGGCGCAGAGATGCTGACGCCTTTGAGTGTCACGGATGGGGCCGCTTCCGCCGATGATCAGCGGGTGGTCAACAAGCTGATCCTGTTGCAGAGCATCGATGCCGATGGTGATCTCAACAATGGCATCCAGATCACCGATAGCATTCGCGAGGAAGTCTCGTTGAATGCCGGCGTCATGGATTTTGACCAGGCCACAGCCGATTTCCGGGCGAGCCTGGAACTGGTGCTGGAGACCCTGGAGGAGGCGGGTGCCTTCTCTGATACCGATCCCCGGGCGCGATCGGTGGTGACCGCCGCCGAGGCGCTGGAGCATTTCAGCCGGGCAACCGGCGAACGGATCGTGGTCACTACCACCGGCGGTGAACTGCGCGGCTTTGCCGCCAATGAGGATACCTGGCAGTTTCTCGGAATTCCCTATGCCAAACCGCCGCTGGGTGAGTTGCGCTGGCGCCCGCCGGTTGCCGCCGAGCCCTGGACCGGGATACGGGAGGCAGTGTCCTGGGCCGACCAATCGGCGCAGGACATGGCGTTGGAAGCGATCAACAAGGGCGGTATGAGCGAGGATTCGCTCTACCTCAATATCACCGCGCCCAAGGAGGCTGCCGACCTGCCGGTGATGGTCTGGTTCCATGGCGGCTCCTTTGCCATCCTCTCGGCGAACTCCAGTCAATACAATAATCCAGATGGTCTCACCAACAAGGGCGTGGTGCTGGTAACGGTCAACCATCGTCTGGGCCCGTTCGGTTATATCGCTCACCCCCTGTTGACCGCGGAAATTGACTACGGCGGCTCGGGCAACTATGGCCAGATGGACCTGGTGATGGCGCTGCAGTGGGTGCAGGACAATATCGCCGCCTTTGGGGGTGATCCGGGCAATGTCACCCTCTT
>DXBL01000057.1 GCA_019116555.1 Candidatus Pseudomonas excrementavium | reverse complement strand
CCGATACTGCCGGCCACCGCCACCGAGGCGCCGACCAGCACGGCGGCGCCCAGCACTATCATGATGCTGCCGTAGCGGTAGTTCAGACCCATGCTGCGGGCGACTTGGTCGCCCAGGCTCAGACCGCTGAGTAACCGCCGCTGGCTGATGATCAGCGCGCCGCCAATCATCAGCGCCGGTAGCAGTAACCAGAGATGTTCCAGACCACGCTCGGACACCGAGCCGAGCAGCCAGAACACCAGCTCCTGCATGGCATAGGGGTTGGGTGCGAAGTTCAGCACCGTGGCCAGGGCGGCGCCGCTGAGGGTGGAGATGGCCAGCCCGGCCATGATTACCATATGTGAACGGGCCGAACCGGCCAGCATCAACATCAGCATCAGTGCTATAGCCGCGCCGATCAGCCCGGCGACCCCTGGCGCTGCCGCGCCCAGGCTGGGGAACAGGCCGAAGTAGAATACGCTGGCCGCACCGAGTGCCGCACCCTGGCTGGCGCCGGTCAGGCTGGGTTCGGCCAGCGGGTTGCGCAGCAGGCCCTGCAGCGCTGCGCCGCTCAGGCCCAGCGCCGCGCCTACGGCCAGGGCGATCAGCGTGCGTGGCAGGCGGATTTCGCCGATGACGATGGCGTCCAGGTTACTCCGCCCGGCGAGGAAGTCGAACAGGCCGGGCAATACCGCTACCGAGGTCGAGCCGACGGCCAGCGAGGCCAGGGCAGTGCCCAGCAACAGCAGGAGCAGGCCGGGGGTTATCAGTCTAGCCATTGATTGAGCTGCCTTATCAGATCCCAGGTCCAGGGGCCGGGACATTGCCAGCGCCAGTAGTCGGTGCTCAGCCAGCCATCGGCAGGGATACTGCGACGCAGTACCGGGTGCTCGGCAAAGCGGTTGGCCAGCGCCTGGTGCTCGGGTGCGGCAAACAGGATGGCATCGGGAGGATCGCTGGCGATCCGTTCCAGATCAAGCTGTACATGCCCCGAGTCGGTCAGATAGTTGCGCCAGCCGGCTTGCTCGATGATCTGGTGCTCGAAGGTATCGCGGCCGGTGCCGATGGCATTCGAGCCGAGCAGTAGCAGGCGCTTGGCGTCGGGTTCGGGCATCTGTGGAGTGGGCGCCGGCTGTGCCAGATCGGGGTTGTGGCCGATCAGCTCCAGCAGCTGTCGTTCATAGGACTCGACCTGCTCCAGGGTCGAGGGTAACGGCAATACTGCCACCCGGTAACCCAGGGTACGCAGACGCTCACGCAGCAGCAGGGCGCTGTATTGGCCGGCGAGAATCAGATCGGGTTGCAGCTGGATCACCTGCTCCAGTGAGCCGTCATGATCTGGCCAGTCGTCGCTGATCCAGTGGATCGGATAGCGCAGGTGCAGGGGAGAAAGCGCGGCCACCTGGGCAGGATCGGCATGATGAGCCAGTATCCAATCCATGCACAGGTCGAGGGAGACGATGCGTTGTGGTGGCTCGGCGGCTGTCGTCAGTACCGAGAGACTACCCAGCAGCAGGATGAGTCCAAGGCGCAGCAGCCCGCCATGTAGCCACTTCCGTGTCCCGGCGATGGGAGCCGGGACACGGAAGTGGCATGCAGTCTGTGGCTGGTGGCGCAGCGGCTTATTCATTCCATTCAGAGATCGGGCGTCCAGGTGACGCCCAGCATAGCGGTGAAGGGCAGTTCGCGGTAACCATAGTTCTGGCCGTTATAGGTGTACATCAGGCGGCTGTAGTCCTTGTCCAGTACGTTGGCCAGCTTCGCATCGAAGGCCAGTTCGCTGTTGGCCTGCCAGCTGGCGCGTAAGTCCAGGACGCCGTAGCCGGCCAGCTCCGTGGTGTTGTCACCATTGCCATAACTGCTGCTGACGGCAGTAAAGCTGGCACCCAGGCCGACATCACCGAACTGGCGGTCCAGATTCAGGTTCAGCGTACGCTTGGCGCGGTTGGGCAGGATGTTGCCGTTTTCACGGCTGCGTGGGTCGATAATGCTGATACCCAGATCACCATGCCAGCCGAACAGTTCCTGTTTCAGGGTCGCCTCGAAACCATTGACCCGGGCACGGTTGATGTTGTCCACGGTGCTGAAATCGCTGGTGGTAACGATCAGATCACGGAAGTCGGTACGGTACAGGGAGACCTCCAGATGCGTCGCGGAGGCAAGCTGGCTGCGCCATTGCAATTCATAACTGCGGGACTTCTCCGGTTTCAGGTCGGGGTTGCCACCATAGAAACCGTCGAAGGGCCAGTAGAGGTCAGCAAAGGTTGGCACCCGAAAACCTTCTGAATAGGACAGGATCAGTTGATTATCCGGATTGAGCCGATAACTCAAGGCACCATTGAAGGTGTTCTCGCTACCGAATTGCTGGTTGTCATCATGCCGCATGCCCAGCTCAGTGCCAAAGCGCGCTCCGTGGAAGCTGTGCTGAATGAATGCTGCCTTGTTATCCCTGTTCTTGACCTGAAAATCATTGCTGCTACGCACCTTGTCATTCAGGTAATCGGCGCCCAGACGCAGACTGTGACCGCCACCCAGGGCGAGGGTGTTGAGCCAGTTTACCGAGTCGCGGTAGGTATTGTTGACATCGGAGCCGGGAAACAGCTTGTCGAAGTTTTCCTGCTTGTCCTCGCTGTGGCCCAGCTCGATACGGCTGTTCCATACATCAGTGAGGCGACCATCCAGCCAGACAGAGGTAGTGCTGATGCTGTATTCATCATATGGACTGGCGGGTAGGGACTGGAAGGTGGTGGAGTCCCAGCGGCCGAAGGGGTTGTCAATTTCCGTTTTGCCACGCTGATCGAGCATGGTGATACCCGCTTCCAGTGCATCATTGAACTGGTGGCTGAGACTCAGCGCAAGCGAACGGTTGCGGTAGCCATCATGGTCGGCGTCGCTGGCGAACGAGGCCCGGGTGCGGTCGATACCGGCGGTTTCCTCCAGCCCGGCGGACAGGCTGAATCGGGTACGCTCATTGCCACCAGACAGGCCCAGGGTACGTTCCCAGGTACTGTCACTGCCACCGGCGATGCGGACATAGGGGCGTAGGCCTTCGCCTTCACTGCGGCGGGTAAAAATCTGGATCACCCCGCCCATGGCGTCGGCGCCGTGGATAGCCGAGCGTGAGCCTCGTAGTACCTCGATGCGCTCGATCTGATCGACACTGAGAAACTGCAGCGCAGCACCACCCATGGTAGCCGAGCCGGCCCGCACGCCGTCGATCAGCACCAGAGTCTGGCTGGTATTGGTGCCGCGGATATACAAACCGTAACTGGCACCGCGACCACCATAATTGGCCACCTGCACCCCCGGCACCTGGGTCAGCAAATGCGGCACACTGGCCGGCCTCAACCGCTCGATATCCGCCCGGGTAAACACGGTACTGGCGGCGCTGCTGTTGCTGCGCTGCTCAACGTCGCGGTTGGCGGTGATCAGGGTGTCGGACAGTTTCAGCGCCTGTTCGTGGGAAGCAGGCTGTTCGGCCAGGGTCAGGGTCGGCGTCAGAGCGATGGCCAGGGCAACACGGGATAATTTCATCTTGAATCCTCAAAAGGTCGGATGACTTTCGAGGAGGGCAGGTAAGCAAGTGCGCATGGGCAACAACAGACAGAGCGGCACGGCACTTGACGGTGATGCCCTCCGCAACACCAGTCGATATGTCATGTGGGCCGGTCTCCGGACTCTCGACGCCCATTCGCTCACCTTCCCATGCCGTGGCACAGTGGTCCTGAGCGAACGCCGATCCAGGATCGGGGTCGATTACCGTTGCGGGGGCAGTGCCGGGATTGCTCGTCTTGCTCGAGCGCACCGGCTTTCCGTTTCATGCCTGAGATCAGGCACACCTGCATGAATAGCGGGCGCATCTTATGCCCCTGATCAGGGAAACACAAGTGACCGGATGGCACAGGGCTAGCTGCGACTGGAGTACGCCGGGCGGGCAGGGCATACTGCCCACACCTTCGCCATCATCCGCCGGTCGCCGAGCATGCTGTTATCCGATACCGTCTCCTTTGCCGAGACCACCGTGGCCCAGGTGCGCGATTACCCCGAATGGCATCGCGGTCGCCGCCGCTACGCCATCTGGATGATCCCTATTCGGTGCCCCCGGGTTCTGGCTCATATCGACCGCGTCACGGCCTCGCTGGCGGATCTGCTGCATCCCAGCCGGCGGCAGCCGCATATCACCCTGTTTGTCTGTGGCTTCGAAGGGGAGAGCGTGATGCATGACGATGATTTCACTGCTGCGCAGCTGGAGCGCCAGTTGGCTGACCTGGACCGGCTGTGTCTGCCGCCATGCGAGCTGCGCATAGGCTCGCCGGACAGCTTTGCCAGCGCGGCCTTTCTGACGGTGGAAGACCCGCAGGGCCATTTGCCGCGTTGGCGTGAAACGCTGGCGGCCGGCTGCACCGAGGTTCGTCAGGCGGCTTACGTGCCGCACCTCACCCTGGGCTTGTATCGACGAGCGGTTCGCGCTGGGGAGCTGCGTCAGCGCCTGGAGCGCTGGTCAGTGTCGGACACCTTGCCGCTACCGGTGGCGGAACTGGAATACGCCACTTACCACAGTGGTGACATGTTCGGGCCATTGGACTGCCGCAGGCGGATGCCCTGCCGCCGGCAATAAGGATTCTTCATCGGCATTCATGAAATATCTTTCTTTACCTTGCCTACCGCTTTGATTGATTCTTGACTGTCATCATCGGACCAGCAAA
>DXBL01000056.1 GCA_019116555.1 Candidatus Pseudomonas excrementavium | reverse complement strand
CTTCATCTCGCCATCCAGCCCGACCAGCAGGGGCATGGTGAGCGTGATCTGCGGCTCCTGACCGTACTGGCGCTGCAGCTCACGCCCCATCAGCAGATTGAACTTCTGATCGGTGCCGCCAAGCTCGATATCGGCGCGCATGGCAACGGAGTCGTAGCCCTGGATCAGCGGATAGAGAAACTCGTGGATGGCGATCGACTGGCCGCTCTTGTAACGCTTGTCGAAATCATCTCGCTCGAGCATCCGCGCCACGGTGTATTTGCCAGCCAACTGAATCATTTCCGCAGCGGAGAACTTGTCCATCCATTCCGAGTTGAAGACCACCTGGGTGCGCTGCGGGTCGAGGATCTTGAAAACCTGTTCTTTATAGGTTTCGGCATTGGCCAGCACCTGCTCGCGGGTCAATGGCGGACGAGTGCTGTTCTTGCCACTGGGGTCACCGATCATTCCGGTGAAATCACCTATCAGGAACAACACCTCGTGGCCGAGTTCCTGGAACTGGCGCAGCTTGTTGATAAGCACGGTGTGACCGAGGTGCAGATCGGGCGCCGTCGGGTCGAAACCGGCCTTGACGCGCAGCGGAGTACCACGTTCCAGCTTGGTGCGCAGCTCGGCTTCTACCAATATTTCATCCGCCCCGCGCTTGATCAGCGCCAACTGCTCGTCAACCGGTTTCATGCATGATTCCTGTCTGGTGAAGATTGATGAAGGTCAAAGAAGAAAGGGGGTCAACGATACAACATTGATGATCAAGATCAAACTCGCCCGGTAGCTGCAGGCGCGCTCGCGCATAGCACAAGCAAAGAAATGACGTCGAAAACCTGACGGGCGGGCACGCAAATACTTGCCTAAAGGCACTTTCGGTTATAATTTAGCAAGTTACTTCACATTTCACAGAATCAACCAGAAGAGCGCTTATGGGTCATCACAAGTCAAAGTCACCGCGCTACCCGAAAAGCCACTTGATGGCTGCCAGTGGTATCGCCGCCGCGCTGAGCATTTTCCTGCTCGTTATCCCCACCACCGAAGTCGAAGCCAAGAAAACCCTGGTCCAACTCGAGCTGCAAGACATGCAGCTGGACAACTCGAAACCTGCGCTCTCTGAAGAGTTGGATGCACTGATCAGCGAAACAGTCACAATCAGCTCACCCCTGGAGCTGACCAGCACCTCCGAGTCGCTGAATACTGCCGCCTCCCCCGAAGTCGTACAGGCCGGCATCAGCCTGCAACCGCTGGCAGACACGCAGGAAGTCGCCGAACAAGTGGTCGCGGCCCCCGAATGGACCAGCGTCACCGTCGCCTCCGGCGATACCCTGTCGATCCTGTTCCAGAATGTTGGCCTGTCAGCCAATACGCTGCATGGGGTGCTCGACAGCAGCAAGGACGCCAAGGCCTTCTCCCGCCTGCGCGCGGGCCAGCAAGTGGAATTCAAGCTGGACGACAATGGTGAGCTGCTCGGCATGCGGTCCCAGCTCAACAAGCTCGAGACTATTCAGATTGAGCGGGACGGCGACAGCTATGCCTTCAGCAAGGATGTCATCGAGCCCGAGATCAGCACCCGCTTCGCCAATGGCAGCATCGACAGCTCGCTGTTTGTTGCAGCCCAGAATGCCGGCCTGTCTCACAACCTGACCATGCAAATGGCGAATATTTTCGGCTATGACGTGGATTTCGCCCGTGAGATCCGTCAGGGCGACAACTTTGAAGTGCTGTTCGAAGAAAAGCACGTCGATGATCAACGTGTCGGCACCGGTAATATTCTCGCTGCCCGCTTTACCAACCGCGGTCGCACCTTCACCGCCGTACGCTATACCGACAGCAGCGGCAACAGCAGCTACTATCGCGCCGATGGCACCAGCATGCGCAAGGCTTTCATCCGTACGCCGGTTGAATTCGCCCGTATCAGCTCACGCTTCAACCCTGGCCGCCGACACCCGGTGCTGAACAAGATTCGTGCCCACAAGGGTGTGGATTATGCCGCCGCCACCGGCACCCCAATCAAGGCAACCGGCGATGGCCGCGTGGTGCATGTCGGCCGCAAGGGCGGCTACGGTAATACGGTCATTATCAAGCACGGCCAGACCTATCAGACCCTCTATGCTCACATGAGCCGGTACGCCAACGGCATCCGAACGGGCAGCAACGTCAACCAGGGCCAGGTCATCGGCTATGTCGGCGCCACCGGTCTGGCCACCGGCCCTCACTTGCATTATGAATTCCAGGTCAGCGGCCGCCATGTAGATCCGCTCAGCGTCAAGCTGCCGGCCTCGGATCCCATTGCCAAGAGCGAACGTACCAAGTTCATGGCGCTGAGTGAGCAGATGATGGCCAGCCTGGATCAGCAGGGCGCCACGCAACTGGCCCAGCTGGACGACTGAGTGGCGCATCTGTATGTCGGTATCATGTCAGGCACCAGCCTGGATGGTATCGACATCGCCCTGGCCTCCTTTTCCCCTTCCGCACCGCGCGCCACGCTGCTTGGCGCGCGGTGTATGCCCTTCCCTCCCGCTCTGCGTAACGACTTGCTCGCGCTCTGCCAACCCGGGGCGGATGAAATCCGCCGTGCGGGCATCGCCGGCCAACAGTGGGCTGAATTGGCGGCCCGGGGTGTAAACGAGTTACTGCAGCAGCAGAACATCCGCTCCGATCAGGTATCGGCCATTGGCAGCCATGGCCAGACCATTCGCCACCATCCCGAGTCCGGCTTCAGTGTGCAGATCGGCGCCCCCGCGCTGCTGGCAGAACTCAGCGGGATCGACGTGATCTGTGATTTCCGCAACCGCGACCTGGCGGCGGGTGGTGAAGGTGCACCACTGGTGCCAGCTTTCCATGCCTGGCTGTTGGCAGCTCAGCAGATTCGCGCGGTAGTGAATATCGGCGGCTTTGCCAACCTGACCCTGCTCGATGGCGCGCACATCAGCGGCTTCGACAGCGGCCCCGGCAATGTACTGCTCGATCACTGGATTCACCAACACACCGGCCAACTGTTCGACGCCGATGGCGCCTGGGCTCGCCGCGGCAAGGTGATTCCGGAGCTGTTGACGGCCATGCTGACAGACCCGTATTTCGCCCGCAGCGCACCGAAAAGCACCGGTCGGGAATATTTTCATCCGGCGTGGCTGGCGCAGCAGTTGCGTGATCGTCATGACGCTCCGGTCGACGTCCAGGCTACTCTGCTGGAATTGACGGCCCGGACTATCGTCGATGCGCTCGACAGTTGTCAGCCGCCGGCCCAGGAGATCTATATCTGCGGTGGCGGGGTACGCAACGGCGCCTTGATGGAACGCCTGCAGCAACTGCTCGCGCCCAGGCCAGTGCACAGCACAGCGACCCTGGGGGTGGACCCGGACTGGATGGAAGCGATCGCCTTCGCCTGGCTGGCCTGGCGTTGCCAGACCCGTCAGAGCGGCAATCTGCCGGCGGTTACCGGCGCCTGCGGTGAGCGTATTCTGGGAGCGATTTATCCGGCCTGAGTCGACGACGTCGACTCAAAACCGGGCAACCTGGCGCGGTGACGGAACTGCAGCGCCAATCAGATGGAGAAGGAGGAGCCGCAACCACAGGTCGTGGCCGCGTTGGGATTGTTGATGACGAAGCGGGAACCTTCCAGCCCTTCCTGATAGTCCACTTCCGAGCCAGCCAGATACTGGAAGCTCATGGGATCGACTATCAGTCTGACGCCACCACGCTCGATCACGGTGTCGTCTTCCGCCAATTCATCATCGAAGGTGAAACCGTACTGGAAACCGGAGCAGCCTCCGCCAGTGACGAACACACGCAGACTCAGGCTTTCATTGCCTTCTTCATCGATCAGCGCGCGCACTTTCGCCACGGCGCTATCGGAAAACTGCATCGCGGCAGGGGTGAACACTTCAGCACTAGACATACAACCTCCGGCGGCAGTACCGCAGCACAACAAGCCGGCTATTATCCGTTTATCCGACTCTTTTGGTCAACTACTCTTGAATTCGCGCGATGGCAACCCGCTGTCAGTCCCGGCCCGATGCCCTTCGCCAAGGTAATGCAACTGGCCGTTGATCTGCGCGCCGGACACCATTTCCATGAACCGGTAATAGAGATCACCATCGATCCGCGCCTCGGTATCCAACTGCAGATGCTCGAAGGCATGCACATCGCCGACCACCACGCCATTGATCAGCACGCTCGGCGCCTTGATGATACCTTCCACATAACCTTCCTTGCCGATACTGATGACACCTTCATCCGCGTCGATGTTGCCGATGACCCGCCCCTCGACCTTCACTGCCCCGCTGAACCGGAGATTACCGCGCAATTCCGTGTCGCCGGCAATAAAGGTGGTCTTGCCCGCGGGCTGATTGATGCCCGCTTTCTTGCGCTTATCGAATTTCAACATCAGGATCCCGCTCCCGTCTCTGTCCATTCCATTGTCTGTTCCAGCAACAGCTCGCCATCCTGCTCGGCGCGCAGATGCACGGTTTCCGGCACAAAACCCACCGGCAGCATCAACTCGGCCTCGTTGCCGTTTTCCGGTACCACCTGAAAATAACGGAAGTTCAGCGTCAAGCTGCTGGCCCTGCCTCCCGTCAGCTCGGCGAGCGATACCCGGGTCTGCTTGCCGTCCAGCTGTCCGTCTATCGCGATGCTCAGCTGCGCCTGCACGGTGTCGCTCTCGTTGCCGACACGACTGACCATGATCTTGTAGCGGAACACGCCCGGCACCTCGGTACGCTGGACCTCGAACGCCTGAAACCGGACACCCGGCGTGGTGGCGTTGGGTACCAAGGCGCCTTGATACTGCACCAGATCCTGTTGCAACTTGAACAGCTGCTGCTCCAGATCGGCGATGGTGTCCTGCCCATCCTCGGCTGACTGGCGCGCCACCAGCAAATCCACTTCCAGCTGCTGGTAACGGTGGCGCGTCTCGTCCAGCTCGGCCTGCATGCCGCTGCGCTCATCGCGCAGCCGCTGGTAATCCTGCATTCCCGCGGAATGCATCGCCGCCGACCAGCCCAGCCAGCCGCACAGGGGCAGACCGGCCACCAATACCCAGGTCAGCCAGCGGCGCGACCCCGGTGCCGAAGCAGCGGGGAGCAGACTGAGAGTGGGCTCGTCCGCGGGTCGATTGGTCTTGTCACTATCCATCAGGGCATGAGTGCCGGATGCGCCAGCCCCATGCGTTCATCCAGTCCCAAGACGATGTTCATGTTCTGGATGGCCTGACCGGACGCCCCCTTGACCAGGTTGTCGATCACCGACAGCACTACCACCAGGTCACCGCCCTGGGGCCGGTGCACGGCCAGGCGGCAGACATTGGCGCCGCGTACGCTGCGGGTTTCCGGGTGGCTGCCGGCGGGCATCACGTCAACGAAAGGCTCATTGGCGTAGCGTTCGGTAAACAGCTGTTGCAGATCGACGCTGTGATCCGGCACCTGGGCGTAGAGCGTGGAATGGATACCACGGATCATGGGTGTCAGGTGCGGCACGAAGGTCAGCCCGACTTCGGCACCGGCAGCGCGCTGCAGCCCCTGACTGATTTCCGGCAGATGACGGTGCCCCGCCACGCCGTAGGCCTTCATGCTTTCGGTGGTTTCGCCGAACAGGGAGGATACCTTGGCACCGCGACCCGCGCCGCTGACACCGGATTTGCAGTCAGCGATCAGGTTGTCGGTACGCGCCAGCCCCGCTTCGAGCAGCGGGATCAACCCGAGCTGCACCGAGGTCGGATAACAACCGGGCACGGCGATCAGCCGGGCGCCGCGAATGGCCTCGCGGTTGACTTCCGGCAGCCCGTATACCGCCTCACCCAGCAGTTCCGGCGCGCCGTGGGGCTGGCCATACCACTTGGCCCAGACATCGGCATCGCGTAGCCGGAAATCCGCCGACAGGTCGATAATGCGGGTACCGGTGGCCAGCAGTTCGGCGGCCAGGGAATGGGCAACACCGTGGGGCGTGGCGAAGAACACCACGTCGCACCGGCCGAGGGCGGCGGTATCCGGGACGCTGAAGGCCAGGTCATCGTAATGGCCACGCAGGTTGGGATACATGTCGACCACGCGTACCCCTTCTTCCGATCGGGACGTGATGATCTCGACATGCGCCTCCGGGTGCGCTGCCAGCAACCGCAGCAATTCGACACCGGTATAACCGGTCCCTCCCACAATGCCTATCTTGATCATTTTACGCCTCGAATCGATTAACATGGCCACCAGCCCCCCTATGATAAAAGCGCTGAGGGAAATTACCAGCATAACCCCGCCTCGCTATTGCCGATTTGAGGAGTCACCCGTGTATCTGTGGATCAAAGCCTTTCATATCATGGCCGTCGTCACCTGGTTCGCCGGCCTGTTCTACCTGCCGCGCCTGTTCGTCTATCACGCCATGAGCGAAGACCAGATCAGCCGTGACCGGTTCAAGATCATGGAGCGCAAGTTGTATCGTGGCATCATGACGCCATCGATGGTGATCGCCGTCGGGCTCGGTATCTGGATGCTGATGCTCGCACCGCAATGGCTGCAGCAGGGCTGGCTGCACGCCAAGCTGACGCTGGTGATCCTGTTGATCGTCTACCATTTCATCTGCGGCGCGCAGCTCAAGCGTTTCGCCAGCGACAACAACAGTCGCTCCCATGTGTTCTACCGCTGGTTCAACGAAGCGCCGGTACTGGTGCTGGTCGGCGCCGTCTTGCTGGTGGTGCTCAAGCCCTTCTGATCAGTCAGCCATCACCGCTCGGTCGCGGGCCCAGTCGCGCAGCGCCTGGATGCGTTCGGCCATGACCACCGACAGCGGCGAAGTCTCGTTCAGCGCATCCAGCAGATGCGCGTTCTCGACCTGCTCCTGGCGGGCCGCGGCGCAATAGACCGCGGAAACCACCGCCTGCTCGATCTCCGCGCCAGCAAAACCGGCGCTGGTCTCGGCCAGCAGCGGCAGGTCGAACCGCTCCACAGCCAGTTCACGGCTGCCCAGGTGAATGCGGAAGATATCTTCACGCACCCGCGCATCGGGCAGATCGACGAAGAACAGCTCGTCCAGCCGCCCCTTGCGGATCAGCTCCGGCGGTAATTGCATGACGTTATTGGCGGTGGCCACCAGAAATACCCGGCTCCGGCGCTCGGCCATCCAGGTCAACAGCGTGCCGAGGATTCGCCGCGAGACGCCCTGATCAGCGCTGTCCTCACCCAGCCCCTTTTCAATCTCGTCGATCCACAACACGCAGGGTTCCATGGCATCGGCCATGGCCAGGGCATCGCGCAGGTTCTTCTCGGTTTCGCCGATGTACTTGTTGTACAGCGCCCCGAAATCCAGCCGCAACAGCGGCAGCCCCCACAGGCCGGCCACTGCCCGGGCGGCCAGACTCTTGCCCGAGCCCTGCACCCCCGCCAGCAAAACGCCCTTGGGGGTATCGCCGTTGGCCCGCGGCTGCTCGAAGGCTGCCTGCCGGTCGGCCAACCAGCGCTTGAACTGGGCCAGACCGCCGACATCGGCAAAGCGGGCGGTGTCCTGCTCGAAGCTCAGCACGCCCTGCATATCCAACAGGCTGAACTTGGCGCGATTGAGGGTCGGCAGATCCTCCTGGGTAATGGCGCCGTCGTCCACGATCAGCTTGCGCGCCAGCAACCGGGCTTCACCGAGCGTCACCCCGCGCAGGTTGCGCACCACCTGCTGCAGCGTACGATTGTCGGTGCGCACCCGTTGCCCCTGATTGCGCTCGGTCCAGCGTGCAGCTTCTTCGCGGATGATGGCCGCCAGTTGCTCATCCGAGGGCATGCTCAGGCTGATGCGCGCCGCCAATCGCCGCAGCTCCGGCGCCAGGGTCAGCTCATGACTGACCAGCAGCAGCGTCGGCGCGGTATCCGCCGGGTCCATGGCAATCATCTTGAGCAAACGAATCAGACGGGAGGATTGCAAAAAGGGATGCAGGTCGCAGAACACATACAACGCCGGCTCGCGATGCTGGCGGATATGCTCCAGCACCACCTCGGGGTCGCTCAGGTCGTCAGCCTCTTCCAGCGCACTGCCGAAGCCCAGCCGCCGCAGCCCCTCGACCTGATTCCAGGTATACCAGGTCAACCCGCGCTTCACCGCCAGCGTGCCGATGGCCTCGAGCACACGCAGTTCTTCCCAGGATTCGATGACTATCAGCCGTACCCGGGAATCCAGTACCAACCCCAGATCATGGATATCATTCTTCATTGCGCATCCCTCGCTGTTACATTCCGCTGGCGGTTGGTTAAACTGGCGGTATTTCCAGCCCAACCAGGAGCATGCCGTGGATTGTTTGTTCTGCAAAATTGCCGAAGGCAAGATCCCGTCAAAGAAAATCTTCGAGGATGACCGCATACTGGCCTTCCACGACATCAACCCCCAGGCGCCGGTGCATTTCCTGGTGATCCCGAAAAAGCATATCGCTACTCTCAACGACATGACAGAGGACGATTGCGAACTGGTGGGCCACATGACCTATGTCGCCCAGCGGCTGGCCCTGGAGCTGGGCTGTGATGGGGGCTTCCGGACCGTGTTCAACTGCAAGGAAATGGGCAGCCAGACGGTCTACCACATCCACCTGCATGTGCTGGGTCAGCGGCAGATGGGCTGGCCTCCGGGTTGATCTGCAACAAGGCCGGCGGCGGCCCCAGCCGCTATACTGCAGACAGTTCAGGAGACAAACCATGAGTACACGTCAATACAGCCTGCTTGATCGCCTGTTGAATCAGTCCGATCAGGCCATGCGCACCCTGGTGCCCGGCGCTGCCCTGGCCGCCCGCCCATCCCCCGCGCAGCACCTGCGCACCGATGCGGTGACCGAGCAGCAGCGGCGGCATATCGCTGGCCTGATGCGCATCAACCACACCGGCGAAGTCTGCGCCCAGGCGCTGTACCAGGGTCAGGCATTGACTGCCAAACTGCCCGAAGTGCGCGGCAAGATGGAACAGGCGGCCGCCGAGGAAGTCGACCACCTGGCCTGGTGCGAGCAGCGCCTGCGCGAACTGGACAGCCGTACCAGCGTACTCAATCCGTTGTTCTACGGTTTGTCCTTCGGGATCGGCGCCGCTGCCGGCAAGATCAGCGACCGCATCAGTTTGGGTTTCGTCGCCGCCACCGAACAACTGGTGGAGCGGCATCTGGACGATCACCTGCGCCAGCTGCCGGAGGATGACCTCAAGTCACGGGCGATTCTCGAGCAGATGCGTGACGATGAGATCGAACATGGCGCCCAGGCCCTGCAGGCCGGCGGCGTGGTATTCCCGCGGCCGGTCAAGGGCGTCATGAAACTGATGTCCAAGGTGATGACTGCCGCTACCTATCGGGTCTGAGCCTGGACGGCCCGACCCGTCGGGCCGTCAATCTACTTCGACGATCTCGTAATCGTGGGTGATTTCCACGCCAGCGCGGCCGAGCATGATCGAGGCCGAGCAGTACTTCTCCGCCGACAGCTCGACCGCCCGTTTGACCTGCGCTTCCTTCAATTGCTTGCCGGTCACCACAAAGCGCACATGAATGCGAGTGAACACCTTGGGCTCGCTGTCGGCGCGCTCCGCCTCCAGCAGCGTGTGCACATCGCGAATATCCTGACGGCCCTTCTTCAGGATGCTGACCACGTCATAGCTGGCACAGCCGCCCAACCCGATCAGCAGCGTCTCCATGGGGCGCACCCCCATGTTGCGCCCGCCCGCCTCTGCCGGCCCGTCCATGACCACGGTATGACCGCTGCCGGACTCACCCAGGAACATGGCCCCGTCCACCCACTTGATATGTGCTTTCATCTGGCTCTCCCGCCGCAATGGTTTTGATCTGCTGGCGGCGGAGAATAGCACAGCACCCAAAAGCTGTTGGCGCTACGGCTGGCCATTGCAATCAAAACTGGACATAATCCAATTTGGTCTCGCCTTGAGGCTGCAAGGACGCCCATGTTCGCCATGGTCTGCTCGATCATATCTGCCAGGATGACAACAATGGATGCTAAACCGCTGATATCCAAAACAAAAAACCTCGATGCATTTCTGGAACATTGCACCCGGCGCCATTTCGCCCCGCGCAGCACCATCATTCATGCTGGAGACGTGTCCGACAGCCTGTTCTTTATCATCAAGGGCTCGGTCACCATCCTGCTGCAGGACGCACCGGGTCGCGACATGATCCTCGCCTACCTCAACCAGGGCGACTTCTTCGGTGAGATGGGATTGTTCGATGAAGAACGTGCCGAACAGGATCGCAGTGCCTGGGTCAAGGCCAGGACCGAATGTGAAGTTGCCGAGCTGCCCTACGCTGAGTTCCGCGCCATTACCGCCGACGATCCGGAACTGCTCTTCGCGGTCGGCCGGCAGATGGCCGACCGCCTGCGGCGCACCACCGCCAAGGTGGGCAACCTGGCCTTCCTCGATGTCACCGGCCGCGTGGCTGCTACCCTGCTGGACCTGTGCAAGCAACCCGATGCCATGACCCACCCCGATGGCATGCAGATCAGGATCACCCGCCAGGAGATCGGCCGCATCGTCGGTTGTTCGCGGGAAATGGTCGGCCGTGTACTGAAAATTCTCGAAGAACAGGGTCTGATCAGCGTCAAGGGCAAGACCATGGTGGTCTACGGTACGCGCTAGCAGCGCCTGCAGAAGGCCAGCGGCTGGGGTACAATCGCCGGATATTCTCCATCCGGCGAGGCCCCCATGAGCTTGAACAACGAATGGATGCAGCGGGACATTTCGGTACTCTGGCACCCCTGCACCCAAATGAAAGATCACGAGCACATGCCCATCATCCCGGTTCAGCGGGGCGAGGGAGTGTGGTTGTACGATTTCGACGGCAACCGCTACCTGGATGCCGTCAGCTCCTGGTGGGTCAATGCCTTCGGCCATGCCAACCCCTACATCAACCAGCGCGTCAAGCAGCAGCTCGACACCCTTGAGCACGTCATCCTGAGCGGTTTCTCCCATCCGCCGGTCATCGAGCTGTCCGAGCGCCTGGTGGCCATCACGCCGGCGCCGCTGACTCGCTGTTTCTATGCCGACAACGGCTCCTCCTGCATCGAAGTAGCACTGAAGATGAGCTTTCATTACTGGCTCAACACCGGTAAGCCGGAGAAGAAGCGCTTCATCACCCTGTCCAACAGCTACCATGGCGAGACCCTGGCAACCCTGGCGGTGGGTGATGTGCCGCTGTACAAGGAAACCTACGAACCCCTGCTGATGGAGGTCATTACCGTTCCATCGCCCGACTGCTACGAACGCGAACCGGGCTCCAGCTGGGAAGAACACAGCCGGCTCATGTTCGAACACATGGAGCGCGCCCTGGCAGAGAACCATGAGCAGGTCGCCGCGGTCATCGTCGAACCGCTGATCCAGTGTGCCGGCGGCATGCGCATGTACCACCCGGTCTATCTCAAGCTGCTGCGCGAAGCCTGCGACCGTTATGGCGTGCATCTGATTCATGATGAAATCGCCGTTGGCTTTGGCCGCACCGGGAGCATGTTCGCCTGTGAGCAGGCCGATATCAGCCCCGACTTCCTGTGTCTCTCCAAGGCGCTGACCGGCGGTTATCTGCCGATGTCGGTGTGCCTGACTACCGACCAGATCTATGGGGCGTTCTACGACGATTACAGCTCCCTGCGCGCCTTCCTGCATTCGCACAGCTACACCGGCAACCCGCTGGCCTGCGCTGCCGCACTGGCGACCCTGGATCTGTTCGAGCAGGACAATGTGATCGACAACAACCGGGCGCTGGCCACGCATATGGCCAAGGCCACCGCCCATTTCGCCGATCACCCCAATGTCGCCGAGGTGCGCCAGACCGGCATGGTGCTGGCCATCGAAATGGTCCAGGACAAGGCCAGCCGCACACCCTATCCCTGGCAAGAGCGCCGCGGCATCCGCGTCTACGAATACGGCCTCAAGCATGAAGCGCTGCTGCGCCCGCTGGGCAACGTGGTGTATTTCATGCCGCCCTATGTCATCACCCCCGACCAGATCGACCACCTGGCGAGCGTCGCCTGGGAAGGCATCGAGCTGGCCACCCGGAACTGACCATGCGCATCTCCCGCTTCTATCTGGATGCGCCGCTGGGCCAGGGCGAGCAAGTGCTGGAGGGCGATCTCGCCCACTATATAAGCCGCGTGCTGCGCCTCGGCCCCGGCGCGCCGGTGCAGATCTTCAACGGCAGCGGCCAGGAATGGCCCGGCGAAGTGCTGGAGGCCGGCAAGCGCCAGGTGCGCATCAGCCTCGATGCGCCACAGGCAGGTCTGCCCGAGTCGCCCTTGCAGGTGCATCTGGGTCAGGCCATGTCCCGCGGTGAGCGTATGGATTGGGCTATTCAGAAGGCCGTCGAGCTGGGCGTAGCCCAGATCACTCCGCTGTTCACCGAACGCTGTGAAGTGCGGCTGCAGGGCGAACGGGCAGACAAGCGCCAGCAGCACTGGCAGCAGGTCGCGATCAGCGCCTGCGAGCAGTGCGGGCGCAGCGTTGTTCCCACAGTCAATCCACCAGTGGCGTTGACTGACTGGCTCGCAACGCTGAATACCGACCTGAAACTGGTGCTGCACCACCGCACCAGTCAGAGCCTGAGCAGCCTGACGCCACCGCAGACACTCGGCCTGCTCATCGGCCCGGAAGGCGGCCTCAGCGCCACGGAAATCAGCCAGGCCGAAGCCGCCGGTTTCCATGCCACGCGCTTCGGGCCGCGGGTGCTGCGCACCGAAACCGCACCCGTGGTGGCACTGAGCATCGTTCAGCAGTTGTGGGGCGATCTCTGAGCCGCCGCCGAGCTGCAATTGACCGCACCCGCCGGCTTGGGTAATGTTCAGCGGTTTTCCACCACCATCGCAACCGAGGTAGCTCCCCATGGCCCGAAAAAAACCTGCTGTCGATTTCGAGCAATCGCTGGGCGCCTTGCAAACCCTGGTTGAACGGCTGGAAAGCGGCGACCTCAGTCTCGAAGAGTCGCTCAGCGCCTTCGAGCAGGGCGTGGCCCTGACCCGCGAATGCCAGCAGGCGCTGACCCAGGCGGAGCAGAAGGTCTCCCAACTGCTCGAACAGGACGGCCAACTGACCACCGCGCCCTTCGCCGAGGACGCGCAATGACGCGCTTCGAAGACTATCTCAAAGACTGCCAGCAACGCATCGATGGCTATCTCGAACAGCAGTTCGACAATAACCATCCGGGGCTCGACCGGCTGTACGCCGCCATGCACTATAGCGTCACCGGCGGCGGTAAACGCGTGCGGCCAATCCTGACCTACGCCAGCTGCGAAGCCTTCGGCGCCAGCGAAGCGGCAGTGGATGTCGCCGCCGGCGCGGTGGAACTGATCCACGCCTATTCGCTGATCCATGATGACCTGCCGGCGATGGATGACGACGACCTGCGCCGCGGCCGGCCGACCTGCCACCGCGCCTTCGATGAAGCCACGGCGATTCTTGCCGGCGATGCCCTGCAGGCGCTGGCCTTCGAATGGATCAGCCGCGAAGGCAGCTGGCAGGCGGAAACCCGCCTGCGCATGACCCATCTGCTGGCCCGCGCCGCCGGCCCCCAGGGCATGGTCGGTGGCCAGGCCATCGACCTGGCAGCGGTGGGCACGCAACTGGACCAGAACGCACTGGAAGACATGCACCAGCACAAGACCGGCGCCCTGATTCGCGCCAGCGTGCAACTTGGCGCCCTGGCCACCGAGCGTGCCGATGAAGCCCAGCTGGCCATCCTCGACCAGTATGCCCGTTGCATCGGCCTGGCCTTTCAGGTGCAGGACGACATCATCGACGTCGAGAGCGATACCAGCATCTCCGGCAAGCAACAGGGTGCGGACAGTGCCCGCGACAAACCGACTTACCCGGCCATGCTCGGCCTCGATGGTGCCCATGCCCTGGCCCACTCCCTGTGTGACCAGGCGATCAGCACGCTGGAGCCCTTCGGCGACAATGCCGAGCGCCTGCGCCAGGTCGCCCGGTACATTGTGGAACGCCAGTTCTGAGCAGCCGTTCCCACCGCGCAGTACAGCCGGAGTTGGGCTATCGACCCTCATCGGTTAAACTGCGCGCTTGTTTCCTGCTGCACCTCTGCGGCAATCAGAGCCTTGTTTGATGCCTAGCACTTTCCACGACATACCCCGCGACCGTCCGAGCACTCCGCTGTTGGACAGCCTCGACACCATCGACAAGCTGCGCGACCTCGACGAAGCGCAGCTGCCGGAACTGGCGGATGAGTTGCGCCTGTTCCTGCTATGGACCGTCGGCCAGACTGGCGGTCACTTCGGCGCCGGACTCGGGGTCATCGAGCTGACAGTCGCGCTGCATTACATCTATCAGACCCCCGAGGACCGGCTGTTGTGGGACGTCGGCCATCAGGCCTATCCGCACAAGATCCTCACCGGTCGCCGCGAACAGATGGCCAGCCTGCGGCAGAAGGATGGCATTTCGGCCTTCCCGCGGCGCAGCGAAAGCCCCTTCGACACCTTCGGCGTCGGCCATTCCAGCACCTCGATCAGCGCCGGCCTGGGCATGGCCATCGCCTCCCGCCTGCAGGGCCTGGATCGCCGCACGGTGGCCGTCATCGGTGACGGCGCCATGACCGCCGGCATGGCCTTCGAAGCGCTCAACCACGCCGGCGTAGTCGATGCCGACATGCTGGTGGTACTGAACGACAACGACATGTCGATCTCCCATAACGTCGGCGGCCTGTCCAATTACCTGGCCAAGATTCTCTCCAGTCGCACCTATTCACATATGCGTGAAGGCAGCAAGAAGGTCCTGGCAAAGATTCCACCGGCCTGGGAACTGGCCCGCAAGACCGAAGAAACCGCCAAGGCCATGCTGGCACCGGGCGTGCTGTTCGAAGAGCTGGGCTGGAACTATATTGGCCCCATCGACGGGCACGATCTGCCGACCCTGATCACCACGTTGCGCAACATGCGCCAGCTCAAGGGCCCGCAGTTCCTGCATGTGGTCACCAAAAAGGGCAAGGGCTTCTCCCCCGCCGAAGCCGACCCCATCGGCTACCACGCCATCACCAAGCTGGAGCCCAAGCCCAGCAGCAGCGGCGCGAGCAAGCCGAAGTACTCCAATGTCTTCGGCCAGTGGTTGTGCGACATGGCCGAGGCCGACGCCCGACTGGTCGGCATCACCCCTGCCATGAAGGAAGGCTCGGACCTGATCGCCTTCAGCGAACGCTTCCCGCGACGCTATTTCGACGTCGCCATCGCCGAACAGCATGCCGTCACCCTCGCTGCCGGCATGGCCTGCGAAGGCGCCAAACCGGTGGTGGCTATCTATTCGACCTTCCTGCAGCGCGCCTACGATCAATTGATCCATGATGTCGCGGTACAGGACCTGGACGTACTCTTCGCCATCGACCGCGCCGGCCTGGTCGGCGAAGACGGCCCGACCCACGCCGGCAGCTTCGACCTCAGCTACCTGCGCTGCATCCCCAATATGCTGATCATGGCGCCCGCCGACGAGAACGAAACCCGGCAGATGCTCACCACCGGCTTCCTGCACAACGGCCCCGCCGCCGTGCGCTACCCCCGCGGCACCGGACCGGGCGTGCCGGTCGAGCCAACACTGGAGCCGTTACCCATCGGCAAGGGTGTGATCACCCGCCAGGGCCAGGCCGTCGCCATTCTCAGCTTCGGCACCCTGCATGCCAATGCCATGGTCGCCGCCGAGGCGCTGAACGCCACGGTCGCCAATATGCGCTTCGTCAAGCCGCTGGATACCGAGCTGCTGCAGCAACTGGCCGACAGCCATAGCCTGCTGGTCACCCTCGAAGAGAACGCCGTCATGGGCGGCGCCGGTAGCGCCGCGAATGAATGGCTGCTGGCCCAGGGTATCCAGATCCCGGTCCTCAACCTCGGCCTGCCGGACATCTACGTCGAACACGACAAACCCAACAGCATGCTGGCCGAATGCGGCCTGGATGCCGCGGGCATCGAACGGGCGATTAGCCAGCGGCTGGCCGGCACGGACTGAACCTGTCCGCAACTCTTTCCGTGAGCGGAGTCGAAGAGAGCGGGCTGGTCTGCCAAGTGCCCGCTGGCGGGACAGCTTCGCGGCCAAGGCCGCTCCCACAAAGGGGTACCGGCACCGCTAGGAGACTCCATGGTTCCGGCCAAACTCCATCGGTTGTTTTTTGTGGGAGCGGGCTCGCCCGCGAACAGCTGCCGACTGCTCAGCCAACCCCGGCATGGCTGGCTACCCGCCCCGGCCGGACCGTGTGTGTCCAGGGACGGACACACACGAGCGCCAGGGATGGCGGGTGCACGTCCGGGCGGGGCGGGTAGTCAGCCAGGTCCCGCACACCCCCTCAGCGGCGCGCAGCGGAAAGCATCACCTGCAACCAGATATCCCGACGCGGCCCACAAAAACCACCCCTCCCCGACCAGGTAAAGCTCAAATCCCTGCCCGCTTGCGGCATAATACCCGGCTGACTCACCAGCTCCGGACGCCCCATGTTCTTT
>DXBL01000055.1 GCA_019116555.1 Candidatus Pseudomonas excrementavium | reverse complement strand
TCCAGTTCGCTTTTCAAGCCGGGTTCCAGCTTCAGTTGGCGAGCGAGTTCATCCAGATAGGCGCGTTCCATATAGCTTTCTTCATCCACCATGATGATGCTGGCCAGATACATCTCGGCAGCGATTTCCGGAGTGCGGGCCGATTGGGCGATGTCGGACGGGTCCAGCGGCTTGCGCAGCTCCTGGTCGAACCACTGCTTGAGCTGCGGATCGTTGGTGAGCTTGGCGACCTCGCCGTCGATCAGTTCTCGCTCGCGATCATCAATGTGACCGTCGGCCTTGGCCGCACCGATAACGGCGCGCAGAATCGCCTGGCTGTGTTGTTCCACCTCCAGGGCGGGTACGCGGTCTACGGTGCGCAGCGGGGTTTCGAGGGCGGGTGCGCCCGGCTGGTTCTGCTTGCTCTGCCAATTGCTGTAGGCCTTGTAGGCCACCACACCCAGCGCCGCCAGGCCGCCATAGGTAATCACCTTGCCGCCCATCTTGCGCGCCTTCTTGCTCCCCAGCAGCAAACTGACAGCGCCGCCGCCCAGGGCGCCGCCGCCGAGGCTGCCGAGCAGGCCGCCCAGCGGTGAATTATTGCCGGACGCAGCGGGTTGGTGGCTGGGTTGGTTGGACTGGCCGCCATTCTGGTTCTGCAACAGATCCTTTCCGGCATTGAGCAATTGATCGAGCAGACTGCGTGTGTTCATGATGACCTCTGTGGTGACTTGAGCAAGCGGGTGGCCCGCTGTGGTATTTCCATTGTCCTGCAGCTAATGTTGGTACACGCTGGTGCGCCGCGGTTCCCCAAGCCTATACCTCTTCAGAATCGATCAGGAGCAGAAATCCATGTTCAATTATTTCAAACGGTGGTTGCCGGGCGTGGGATTGGCCTTGTTGGCCGTATCGGCCCAGGCACTGGAAGTGGGTGATCCGGCACCGGACTTCGAACTGCCCGGCTCGGATGGCGAGACGCATCGGCTGGCGGATTATCGCGGCAAGCAGGCGGTGGTACTGGCCTGGTTTCCCCGAGCCTATACCTCCGGCTGCACCATCGAATGTAAATCCCTGGCGGAGAATGGCCATCTGATCCGCGAGTATGACGTGACCTATTTCATGGCCAGCGTCGATCCGCTGAGCAAGAACAAGGGCTTTGCCGCCGAGACGGGGGCGGACTTTCCGCTGCTCAGTGATGAGGATAAGTCGGTGGCGAAGGCCTATGGCGTGCTGCATCCATTGGGCTTTGCCCGGCGGCATACCATTTATATAGGCAAGGACGGCCAGGTGCTGAAGATCGATACCGACGTGGAACCCGCCACCTCCGCCGAAGACATGGCAGCGACCCTGGGCGAGTTGGGCGTCCAGCGCCGCTGATCCGGTCTGACCCGTTTACGCGCGTACCTGAGAGAGCTGTTGAGCTGGCGGCGGTCGCGGTGCTTGTCTGATAGAGCCTCCGCCCCGTCTCATCTGCCCCCTGACTTCACGACTTCCCTCACCGGTTGATGTCCATATCCCGGGTTTCCTTGCCCAGCAACAGGGCGACCAGGGTCAGCACCGCCATCACCGCCAGATAGACACCGACCAGGAAGGGGCTGCCATCGCCCACGCCCCATAACCAGACGGCGATGAAGGGGGCGACGGCGGCGCCGAGGATGGACGATACGTTGTAGGAAATCCCCGAACCGGTATAGCGCACATTGGTCGGAAACAACTCCGGGAGCAGGGCGCCCATCGGGCCGAAGGTCATGCCCATGAGGCTGAAGCCGAGAATCAGCCAGGCCATCACGCCGACAAAACCCATGTTGAGCAGCGGCACCCACAGCAGACTGAATACGATAATGCCCAGGGTGACCAGAATCAGCGTCTTGCGCCGCCCCAGCCGATCCGCCCAGGGGCCGGACAGCAGGGTGAAGATACCGAAGAACACCACGCCGACAATCAGCATCAACACGAAGTTGTTATAGCTGTAACCCAGCCCCGACAGCTGACCTGGACCAGGTTCGATCGGCGCGCGGCCATAGCTCAGCGAGAAGGTGGTCATCAGGTAGAAGAGCACATAGGTGGCAAGCATATAGAAGGTGCCGAGAATCAGCTCGCGCCAGTTCTTGCGCACCACCTCGCCCAGGGGCAGCTTGACTACCTTGCCGGCGGAAACCGTTCTGGAGAAAGTGGTGCTTTCCACCAGATTCAGCCGAATCCACAGACCGATAATCACCATCACTGCGGAAAACAGGAAGGGAATGCGCCAGCCCCAATCCAGGAAAGCCTCGGAGGGCCGCGACGGGTTATCCGAGGGCAGGGCGGCGGCGACGAGCAGGAACAGGCCGTTGGCAATGATGAAGCCCAGCGGGGCACCCAGTTGCGGGAAAGTACCGAACAACGCCCGTTTACCCACCGGCGCGTTCTCCGTGGCGACCAGCGCCGCTCCCGACCACTCACCACCGATGGCAAATCCCTGAGCCAGGCGCATGATTACCAGCAACAGCGGCGCCAGCCAGCCGATGGCATGGTAGGTCGGCAGCAGGCCGATCAGAAAGGTGGCAATACCCATGGTCAACAGCGCATAGATCAGCGTGGTCTTGCGGCCGACCTTGTCACCCAGATGCCCGAAGAACACCGCACCCAGTGGACGCGCGATCATCGCCGCGCCAAAGATGGCAAAGGACGCCAGCAGCGCGACGGTCTCGTTACCGGGCGGAAAGAACAGATGCGGAAATACCAGCACCGCCGCGGTGGCATAGACGTAGAAGTCGTAGAACTCGATGGTGGTACCGACCAGACTGGCGAGCATGACGCGGGAGCGGGAGTTGGCCGGGGTCTGGGGGAGAGCGTGGGTTTCGGACATGGGCGGTAGATTCTTGTGTGAAATGAGCTACTGACCGCGAGCGGCGGACATAACAGGGGCGCTATCTTCACCTATCTGCGGCGGCAGTGGTAGCTGTGTTGTCGATTTTGCGTTGATGCTCCGGCCTCGCAGCGTTCATGGCGGGATGTTGGCGAACACATTAAAGTGGCGCCACGCAATGTAACCCGCGTTCATACGGAGACCTGACATGATCAAGACGTTTGCCTTATTCGCCCTGACGGCTGTAGCCGAAATCGTTGGCTGCTATCTGCCATACCTCTGGTTGAAGCAAGGCAAGAGCGCACTGCTGCTAATTCCCGCGGCCGCTTCGCTGGCACTTTTCGCCTGGTTGCTATCACTGCACCCGACGGCTGCTGGGCGGGTTTATGCAGCCTATGGGGGCGTTTATATCGGTACCGCCATCATCTGGCTGTGGCTTGTCGATGGGATCAGGCCGACTGCCTGGGACCTGGTTGGATCAGCGGTGGCCGTGGTCGGCATGGCGATTATCATGTTAGCTCCAAGAACATCACCGCTCTGACTGCAGGGCGGCGCGCAACGTCCAAGCATAAAAAAGCCCGGCTTGTGGCCGGGCTCCTATTCGGCAAAACACTTATTTTTGGTAAGCGTTTACTGCCTTTACAATTTCCGCACGGGCTTCGTCAGCGTTGCCCCAGCGGTCGATCTTGACCCACTTGCCGGCTTCCAGATCCTTGTAGTTTTCAAAGAAGTGCTGGATCTGCTGGATCAGCAGTTCGGGCAGGTCGGTGTGTTCCTTGATGTCCTTGTACAGCACGGACAGTTTGTCGTGCGGGACGGCAATCAGTTTTGCATCGCCACCACCATCATCGGTCATGTGCAGTACACCAACCGGGCGGCAACGGATGACCGAACCCGGTGCTACCGGATGCGGAGTGACTACCAGCACGTCCAGCGGATCGCCATCGTCGGCCAGGGTGTTCGGAATGAATCCGTAGTTGGCCGGGTAGAACATCGGGGTCGCCATGAAACGGTCGACGAACAGGGCGTTGGAGTCCTTGTCGATCTCGTACTTGATGGGCGCATGGTTGGCCGGAATTTCGATGGCGACATAGATATCGTTGGGGACGTCTTTGCCGGCTGGGATCTGGTCGTAGCTCATGGGTTACCTGATGCGGGGCATGGTGAAAGGGGCGGCACCCAACTGCGGGTGTCAGGAAAAATATGGGCCGGGAGTATACCAGCACCATTGCGTCATTGCGAGAGAACCCGCACTGCGAGAATGGAGGGCCGGGTTCCATCCCGGCCACTGGGGGTACAGCCGCCCGCTGTGTCGAGATGGTACTCGACACTCCATTGATCAGACCTTGAACGGTGCCAGCTTGCGCTCGACCGGCAGGTTCTGCAGACGCACGTAGTCGGGCAGGCCATTCTTGAACGGCGGAATGTCTTCGCCCTGGATCAGCGGCGACAGGTACTGGCGGCAAGCCTCGGTGATATGGAAGCCGTCTTCGGTGATGAAATCGCGGGGCATGAACTTCTCGACGTTGGCCACTTCGCTCAGCGGCGCTTCGATGATGTCCCAGCTGTAAGGCGCGTCTTCCAGGCGGCGGATCGCCGGCATGATGGCGTTCTTGCCGTCCAGGGCGATACGTACCGCTGCCTGGCCGAGGGCGTAGGCCTGCTCGACATCGACCTTGGAGGCGATATGGCGCGCGGCGCGTTGCAGGTAGTCAGCCACGGCCCAGTGGTACTTGTAGCCGAGCTTCTCGCGTACCAGGTTGGCGATGGTCGGTGCCACGCCGCCCAGCTGGGCATGGCCGAAGGCGTCGGTCAGGCCGGACTCGGAGAGGAACTTGCCGTCCTTGTTCTTGATGCCTTCGGAGACACCGATCACGCAGTAGCCATGGGTCTTCACGCATTCGTCAACGCGGGCCAGGAAGGTGGCTTCATCGAAGTCGATTTCGGGGAACAGCAGGATGTGCGGTGCTTCGCCTTCGGCTTCGCTGGCCAGACCGCAGGCGGCGGTGATCCAGCCGGCGTGGCGGCCCATGACTTCGAGGATGAACACCTTGGTCGAGGTGGCGGACATGGAGGCGACGTCGTAGCCAGCTTCGCGGATGGAGGTGGCGACGTACTTGGCCACCGAGCCGAAGCCGGGGCAGCAATCGGTGATCGGCAGGTCGTTGTCCACGGTCTTCGGCACGTGGATGGCCTGGATCGGATAGCCCATGGTCTCGGCCAGCTGGGATACCTTCAGGCAGGTATCGGCGGAGTCGCCACCACCGTTATAGAAGAAGTAGCCGATATTATGGGCCTTGAATACTTCGATCAGACGCTCGTATTCGGCGCGGTTGGCTTCCAGGCTCTTCAGCTTGTAGCGGCAGGAACCGAAGGCGCCCGACGGAGTATGGCGCAGCGCGGCAATGTTCTCTGCCGACTCCAGGCTGGTGTCGATCAGGTCTTCGGTGAGAGCGCCAATGATGCCATTACGTCCAGCGTAGACTTTTCCGATTCTGTCCGGATGTTGACGGGCAGTTTCAATGACCCCGGCCGCCGAGGCGTTGATCACTGCGGTTACCCCGCCTGATTGGGCATAAAAGGCATTCTTGACGGTCATGCTGACTCCATGGTGTGTGGGCTGATATCGGATAGACAACCGCATCGGTGTTGCGGTTGCATGACGGCAGCGCTCAGGACAAAAGAATGGCGCGCATGATAGCGGAATGAGTGATGTTTTGCATGGTTGGCAGCTGGGTGGCTTGGCGGGGGCAACAAAGCCCCAGCCCATGCTAGTATCCGCCCCTTGATCCTCTGCTTACAGGGCTGCTCGATGCATCTGCATATTCTCGGTATCTGCGGTACTTTCATGGGTTCGCTGGCATTACTGGCGCGTGACCTGGGGCACCGGGTCAGCGGTTCCGACGCCAATGTCTATCCGCCGATGAGCACCCAGCTGGAAGCCCAGGGTATCCAGTTGATGGAAGGCTATTCACCGGAACATCTGGACCCGGCGCCGGATCTGGTGGTGATCGGCAATGCGCTGTCCCGCGGCAACCCTGCCGTTGAATACGTGCTGGACAAGGGCATTCCCTACGTCTCCGGCCCCGAATGGCTGGCCCGCCACGTGTTGCAGGATCGCTGGGTGCTGGCCGTGGCCGGCACCCATGGCAAGACCACCACCTCCAGCCTGCTGGCCTGGATACTGGAAGATGCTGGCATGGCGCCGGGCTTTCTCATCGGTGGCGTGCCGCAGAACTTCGGTATCTCCGCGCGGCTGGGGGATACGCCGTTCTTCGTGGTCGAGGCAGACGAATATGACAGCGCCTTCTTCGACAAGCGTTCCAAG
>DXBL01000054.1 GCA_019116555.1 Candidatus Pseudomonas excrementavium | reverse complement strand
TTCAAGGACGGCTACGTGCCGATGCCCAAGCGCGTTGTGGACAAGGTCTACGAAGAGCTGGGCATGTAAGCGATGGACTGCTGAGGGGCATGGATGCCCAGAGACAGGGGTGTGCCTTGAGCACACCCCTTTTTCGCCTTTCCGCTGTAATTAATCTGTCATATTTGCCCTGTAGGGTGGCGCCATGAATATGCAATCATCCCCCCAAGACACCCGTATCGACTTTGATACCAAAGCGATGCAACGCCACCGCAAGGTACGTCATTTCAAGGATCACTTTACCCGCTGGTATGTAGCGGTCGGTGGCCTGGGTGTGATTGCCGCTATCTTGCTCATCTTCCTGTACCTGCTGTCCGAGGTGGTGCCGCTGTTCAGCGGGGCCAATCTGGAGGAACGTACGCGTTATCAGCCGGCCTGGGCGGCCAATAGCGGCGCGCCCCTGATACTGGCGATGGAGGAGCAGGCCGAAGTCGGCGTGCGGCTGGCCGACAGTGGCCAGCTGGCGTTCTTCCGGACTGAGGATGGCTCGCTGATCAGCGAGCAGCAACTGCCGATCCCGGACGGCGCGCAGATCACCAGCTTCAACATGGAAAGCCCCACTTCCCGCCAGTTCGTGGTGGGCCTGAGCAACGGCCAGGTCATCATCGGCCGGCATGATTATCGTGTTACCTATCCTGAAGACCGCCGCCTGATCACTCCCTCGCTGATCTTCCCCTACGGCAGCGAGCCGCTGACCCTGGATGAGCAGGGCCGTGCCCTGGACAACGTGACCATGCGCGTGAATGGCGACAACATGGCGCTGGTCGGTAGCGTCGGGCGCGAGTTGGTCTACACCCGCATCAGCAGCCGTGAGAACCTGATGACCGGCGAGGTCAGCGTTGATCAGCAACAGATTCCGCTGGCGCCGGTGAGCGGTGATATCCAGAAGGTGCTGGTCGATCCGCTGTTGCAATGGATGTACGTGTTCAATGGTGATCAGTACGTCAACGTCTACGCGCTGCGCCAGGACGGCGCCCTGCTGGAGCGCTATCCGGTGGTGGAAGGTGCTGGTCGTAAGGTGACCGCGGCCAATCTGCTGTTGGGCGGTATTTCGCTGATCATCGGCGACAATCAGGGCAATCTGAGCCAGTGGTTCATGGTACGCGGTGAAGGCACTTCGAAACTGACCCTGGTTCGCAGCTTCGATGCCCAAAAGGGTACCGCGATCACCGATATCCGTGGCGAAGAACGCCGCAAGGTCTTCCTGGCGGCTGACGAACAGGGCCGTCTGGGCTTCTACAATACCACCGCGCATCAGAACCTGATGGTCGAGCCGGTGGACGATCAGCCGGTAGCGGCCTACAGCATCGGCCCGCGTGCCGCCGATCTGCTGGTCGAGCATGCCGATGGCCAGATCAGTGCCTGGAAGGTGGATAACCCACACCCGGAAATCTCCTGGTCGGCGCTGTGGGGCAAAGTCTGGTATGAAAGCTATGCTGAACCCGATTACGTCTGGCAATCCAGCTCCGGAAGCAGTGAGTTCGAGCCCAAGCTGAGCCTGGCGCCGCTGACCTTCGGTACCCTCAAGGCGGCCTTCTACGCGATGATCCTGGCGACCCCGCTGGCGATTGCCGCCGCCGTCTATACCGCCTATTTCATGGCTCCGGCCATGCGCCGCAAGGTCAAGCCGATCATCGAGCTGATGGAAGCGCTACCGACGGTGATCCTGGGCTTCCTCGCCGGCCTGTGGCTTGCTCCGTTCCTGGAAGCCAACCTGCCGGGTGTGGTCAGCCTGTTGATCCTCACGCCGATCGCCTTCCTGGCCTTCGCCTTTGCCTGGAGCAAGATGCCGGAGAAGGTACGCTTCATGGTTCCCGATGGTTGGGAGGCCATGCTGCTGGTTCCGGTGCTGCTGGTCATCGGCTGGTTCTGCTTCGAGATGAGCATCTATCTGGAGGCCTGGTTCTTCGGTGGTGATATGCGCATGTACCTGACCCATGACCTGGGTATCGACTTCGACCAGCGCAACGCTCTGGTGGTCGGTCTGGCGATGGGCTTCGCGGTAATCCCGACTATCTACTCGATTGCCGAGGATGCGGTATTCAGCGTGCCGCGGCACTTGACCCAGGGGTCGCTGGCGCTGGGCGCCACGCCCTGGCAGACCATGAGCCGGGTGGTCATCCTGACCGCCAGCCCGGGGATCTTCTCCGCGGTGATGATCGGCATGGGCCGCGCCGTGGGCGAGACCATGATCGTACTGATGGCCACCGGCAACACGGCCATCATGGATATGAACATCTTCGAGGGGATGCGCACCCTGTCGGCCAACATCGCGGTGGAAATGCCCGAGTCCGAAGTGGGTAGTACTCACTATCGTGTGCTGTTCCTGGCGGCCCTGGTGCTGCTGAGTTTCACCTTCGTGATGAACACCTTGGCCGAATTGATCCGTCAGCGCCTGCGCAAGAAGTACGCATCGCTCTAAGGCCCACGGACAACAGGAATCGACACAGTGAAACAGAATACTTTCAAAGCCTGGTGGAAAAGCGGCAACCCGTGGATCTGGATGAACGCCGGTGCGGTTGCCATCGCCGTGGTCATGACCCTCGGTCTGCTGATCCTGATCGCCGTGCGCGGCCTCAGCCACTTCTGGCCCTCGGACGTGATCGAGGCGCAGTACCGCATCCCCGGACAGGAATCCCTGGTCATCATGGGCGAGGTCAACAGCCGGGAGGAGGTGCCTGCGGCCCGTCTGGCCGGTGCCGGCCTACCGGTGGATCCGCAGCAGCAGGAATTCATGGAGCGTCAACTGCTCAAGGTCGGTAACCGGGATCTCTATGGTGCCGACTTCCGCTGGGTGGTCGGTGAATGGCTGGAGGAGGTGCACACGCCGGAAGACGTCATCGTCATCGAACGCCGGGAGTGGGGCAACTTCTACGGTTATCTGACCGATGTACGTCAGAACGGCGAAGTCGTCGCCACCGGTGCCGACGCCTGGCCGGCATTGCAGAAGGCGGTAGACCGGGCGCTGGCCATCCATGACGATATCCAGGAGCTGGAAAAGACCGACATCGGCCGCATCAACTCCGGTCTGGAGCGGGTGCGTCTGCGTGAGCGCGGCTATGAGCTGCGCAATGAACTCACTCCCGAGCTGGCCGCCGAACTGGAAGCCGAGCGCACCGCACTGAACAGTGAATATGCCGCGCTGGAACAGGACCTGATGGCCCTGTACCAGGAGTTCAACCGGGACAGCCTGACAGCGCGGGTACCGGACGGCCGCGAGAAGGAGATCAATCTCAGTAAAGTTGTGCGCACCTTCCAGCCCAACAGCATGTCCGCCCTGGACAAGACCGGCCACTACTTCGCCAAGTTGTGGGAGTTCGTCAGTGACGAGCCGCGTGAGGCCAATACCGAGGGCGGCGTGTTCCCGGCGATCTTCGGTACGGTGCTGATGGTGCTGATCATGTCCGTGGTGGTGACCCCCTTCGGCGTGCTGGCGGCGGTCTACCTGCGCGAATATGCCAAGCAGGGCGTGGTCACCCGCGTCATCCGCATCGCGGTGAACAACCTGGCCGGCGTACCCTCGATCGTCTACGGGGTGTTCGGTCTGGGCTTCTTCATCTACTTCCTTGGCGGCAGCATCGACTCGCTGTTCTTCCCCGAGGCGCTGCCGACACCGACCTTCGGTACCGGTGGCATGCTGTGGGCCTCGCTGACTCTGGCGCTGCTGACGGTGCCGGTGGTGATCGTCTCCACCGAAGAAGGTCTGACGCGGATTCCCCGGTCCCTGCGGGAAGGCTCCCTGGCGCTGGGTGCGACCAAGTCGGAGACCCTGTGGAAGATCATCCTGCCGATGTCCAGCCCGGCGATGATGACTGGCCTGATCCTGGCGGTGGCCCGCGCGGCCGGTGAGGTGGCCCCGTTGATGCTGGTGGGTGTGGTCAAGCTGGCGCCGTCGCTGGCGGTGAATGGCAACTATCCTTACCTGCACCTGGACCAGAAGTTCATGCACCTGGGTTTCCATATCTACGATGTTGGCTTCCAGAGTCCCAACGTCGAGGCCGCGCGGCCGCTGGTCTACGCCACGGCGCTATTGCTGGTCGCCGTGATCGCCCTGCTGAACTTCTCGGCGGTCGCCATACGTAACCACCTGCGCGAAAAATACAAGGCGCTGGAAAACTGATCGTCTCAACCTTTACGACGCGGATACAGAATTATGTCCAATAGCAGCAAAACCCATGCAATGGATATGAGCGCTCTGGGGCGCTC
>DXBL01000053.1 GCA_019116555.1 Candidatus Pseudomonas excrementavium | reverse complement strand
GCGGATCAGCTGGAAGGTGAGATCCAGAAGGTGATCGCCGCCACCGGTGGCAGCAACTTCGGCCTGAACTTCCATATGTTCCAGGAAAATGCCGCCCAGTGCGTCGATCTGGCGATCCAGTATCGTCTGCGTGCGGTGAGCTATGGTCGTGGTCCGGACCAACAGACCATCGCCCGCTTCAAGGCTGCCGGCGTACTCTGCATCCCCACCGTGGGTGCGCTCAAGCATGCACTCAAGGCGGTGGAGCTGGGCGCCGACATGATCACCATCCAGGGCGGTGAAGGCGGTGGTCATACCGGTGGCGTGCCGAGCAGCATCCTGTTGCCGCAGGTGCTGGCCGCGGTGGACGTGCCGGTGATCGCCGCCGGCGGTTTCTCCACCGGACGTGGGCTGGCCTCGGCGCTGGCCGCCGGTGCCGAGGGCATCGCCATGGGCACCCGGTTCATGATGAGCAGCGACTCGCCGACGCCCAAGGCTACCCTGCAACGCTATCTGGCAACCAGGGATACCCAGCAGATCCGGGTCACCCTGGCAGTGGATGGCATGCGCCATCGCATGGTGGAAAACCCCTTCATCAACAAACTGGAAGCGGCCGGGCCCATGGGCCGGCTGTGGATCGCCCTGCGCAGTGCGCGCAAATGGAAGGCGCAGACCGGCATGAGCACCGGGCACATGATCAGCACCTTCTTCAAGGCCATCAAGGATGACCCGGGTGCCATGTCCCAGGTCATCATGGCGGCCAACCAACCGGTGCTGCTGCAACGCTCCATGGTCGAGGGCTTCCCCGACGAAGGCATCCTGCCCAGTGGCCAGGTGGCGGCGGCCATCGACCAGTTGCAGAGCTGCGAGCAGATCATCGGCGAGATTGCCGAGGAGGCCGAGGCCTGCCTGCAGCGCCTGTACCAACGCATGCATCCATCCCCGGCGGAGCAAGCCGCCGGCCAACACGAGAGAGCCCAGGTATGAACGCCGCATTTTCCGTGGAAATCAATCAGGGTATTGCCGAGCTGGTGATCGACAAGCCGCCGGTCAATGCCCTGGACAGCAATGAATGGCTGGCACTGGCGGCGCAGATCGATGCGCTGGGCGCCGACCCGGAGGTGCGGGTGCTGATCCTGCGCTCGGAAGGGCGCGGCTTCTGTGCCGGTGTCGATATCAAGGAGCTGGACGCGCATCCCGAGCGCATCGTCAGGGTCAATGCCGGCAACTACGCGACCTTCAAGGCGATCCATCGCTGCGCGGTGCCGGTGATCGTCGCCGTACACGGCTTCGTGCTCGGCGGCGGCATCGGCATGGCCGGCGCCGCGGATATCCTGGTGGCCTCGCGCTGCGCCACCTTCGCCGTGCCCGAGGTCGATCGTGGCGCCATGGGCGGTGGTGCCCACCTGCAGCGCCTGTTCCCGGTGCAGAAGGTGCGCTACATGTACTTCACCGGCGAGGCGGTGACTGCCCCGGACGCCATGCAGTACGGCTTCATTGAGCGGCTGGTCGAGCGCAACGAGCTGGCCGCCACGGCCCGGGAGATCGCGGCGAAGATCGCCGCCAAGAGCCCGGCGATGATCCGCATCGCCAAGGAAGCCCTCAACGGTATCGAAGACGGCAACCTGGAAGACAAATACCGCTGGGAGCAGGGTTTCACCTTGGAGGCCTACACCATGCCGGATTCGGCCGAGACCCGCCGCGCCTTCGTTGAAAAACGCGACGCCAGCTTCTGAGCAAGACCTTGAGAGTGCCACCATGCAACTGACCTATACCGCCAAACAACAAGCCTTCCGCGCCGAAGTGCGCGCTTGGCTAAAGGCCAATGTGCCGAGCCAGCCGCTGGCCAGCTATGACACCCGCGAGGGCTTCGAGGAGCATCGCGCCTGGGAGGGCAAGCTGTACGAAAGCCGGCTGTCCATGGTCATGTGGCCAGAGCACCTGGGTGGTCGCGGCTGCGACCTGATCGAATGGCTGATCTTCGAAGAGGAATACTACGCCGCCGGTGCGCCGATGCGGGTCAACCAGAATGGCCAGCTGCTGCTCGGCCCGACCCTGATGGAGTTCGGTACCGAGGAGCAGAAGCGCCACTTCCTGCCACGCATCGCCTCCAGCGAGGACATGTGGGCGCAGGGTTGGTCCGAACCCAATGCCGGCTCCGACATGGCGGCGATCCGCAGCAAGGCGCTGCGCGACGGTGACGAATTCGTCATCAACGGTCAGAAGACCTGGTCGACCCGGGCGATTTTCGCCGACTGGATCTTCGGCCTGTTCCGCACCGACCCGCAGAGCAGCCGCCATCATGGCCTGAGCTATCTGCTGGTACCGCTGGACAGCCCCGGCGTAACCATTCGCCCAATCAAGGCATTGAACGGCAAGGATGCTTTTGCGGAGGTGTTCTTCGATGACGTGCGGGTGCCGGCGAGCAACCTGCTGGGGGCTGAGGGCCAGGGTTGGCATGTGGCGATGGCCACTGCCGGTTTCGAGCGGGGGCTGCTGCTGCGTTCCCCGGCGCGCTTCCAGCAGACCGCACGCCGCTTGGTCGAGCTGTACCAGGCCAATCCGCAGGTCGCAGAACGTGACCCCGGTGTGCGCGATGCGGTGATCGAAAGCTGGATGGGAGCCGAAGCCTACGCGCAGGCTGCCTACCATACCGTCGGTCTGGTGGAGAAAGGCGCGAAGATAGGTGCCGAGGCCAGTATCAACAAGGTCATCTGGTCGGAGCTGGATCTGAAAATGCACGAAACCGCCATGCGCATCCTCGGCCCCTTTGGCGAGCTGACCGGCTATGCGCCGGAGGCCGTCGATCATGGCAGTTGGCTGGAGGGCTTCCTGTTCGCCCAGGCCGGGCCGATCTATGCCGGTACCAACGAAATCCAGCGCAACATCATTGCCGAGCGCATGCTCGGCCTGCCGAAAGCCTGAGGACGCCAACATGGACTTTACCTTTACCGAAGACCAATTGGCCTTCCGCGAAGCCATCAGCCGCTTCCTGATGACCGAAGCGCCGCCGGAAATGCTGCGCGAGATCTGGGACACCGACGATGGTCGTTCTCCGGAACTGCGCGGCAAGATGGCCGAACAGGGCCTTACTGCACTGTCCGTGCCGGAAGCCCAGGGCGGGCTGGGCATGGACGATATCGCCTGGTCACTGCTGACCCAGGAACTGGGTTACTACGCCATTGCCGACTCGCTGGCCGATACCGCCTACGTCGCCACCGGCCTGCTCAGCGCACTGCCCGAGGGCACGTCGCGTCG
>DXBL01000052.1 GCA_019116555.1 Candidatus Pseudomonas excrementavium | reverse complement strand
TACGGCGTAGAATTGGAAAGTGTAACCGTAGAGTTGATGTTCGACATCGGAAGCAAGAGGGGCAAACCCGGCAGAGCATCGGTTTCAGCGGTTAAAAACATGGTAGCCTTTACCTCTGCCATCCTATGGCTACCTTTTGAAACTCAGCAGCAGCCTCTGATCTGCTGCCTACCATGTTGGTATTCCTTCTTTGAATAATTCACATCAGCCATTACTCGGCGCTTTGCTGATTCTAGCGTCGGGACTGTTATTGGCCATTAACGATGGTCTGTCAAAATACCTGACGCAGTTGTATCCCGTGATACTGGTTGTGTGGGTGCGTTATCTGGCGCAGACGGCGCTGATGGTGACGCTCTTCACGCCACGCATGGGACGCCGCGTGTTTGTCACGTCGCGGCTCTGGACGCAACTGTTCCGCGGAGTCAGCCTTGTTGCGGTGAGCGTTCTGTTCATCAGTGGCTTGCGTTACATTCCCCTGGCGGAGGCCACGGCGGTGATTTTTCTGGCACCACTAATGGTAACCGTGGTATCGGCGTTGTTCGGGGAGCAGGTCAATCGCAGTCAATGGGCCGCAGTGGTTTTCAGTCTGCTGGGCGTGGTGCTTATCGTCCGTCCCGGTAGCGCCTTGTTTACTCCGGCGATACTGTTGCCGTTCGGTGCGGCGCTGTCGCTTTCGGTTTATCAACTCCTTACCCGCCGGCTCGCCGGCACTGATCACCCGGTCACCAGTAATTTTCTCGCCAGTCTGGTGGGCGCTGCGGTGCTGAGCGTTATGGTGATCTTCAATTGGCGCACGCCTACCCTGACAGACGTAGGGCTGATCGTTGGTCTTGGCTGCGTGACAACGCTAGGACATCTGTTGTTGACCAATGCATATCGCTTTGCCAGTGCGGCCACCCTGGCCCCCTTTACCTATGGCCAGATCGTCTTTGCAGGGATTGTTGGTTACCTTGCCTTCGATCAAGCGCCTGATCTGGGCGCGCTGCTTGGTATTGGCATGATCATCGCCAGCGGTCTGGGCATTGCCTATATCCAAGGCCGGGCGGGCCGTGTCGGTCGCCGCCCGTTGGTTGCGGAGTCAAACTCGATTTGAATGACGGTCTTACTCAGAGCGGATCACTTCGGTCAGGAATATCCGGCTCGTCAGGTCCGGGCACCGTGCCGGGCGGCTGAGCCTGCGGCGTTGGCATGATATCCGGGGCTCGATCTCGGGTTGGCGTATTTCCCGGCGCTTCTTGCGGCACATCATCTGGCCCCGGCGGCTCCGTAGGTGCGCGCTCTGGAGGCGTTCCAGGATTCGGCCCCTGACCGGGGCGCTGCCCAGGCACAGGTTCGTGTCCCGGCTGCTGCGGTCCTTGTGGACGATCAAGCGGATCACTACTCATCACTAATCTCTTGAAGAACTCTGAGTGGCTCTTCTCATTGGAGGCAGCGAGGGGATGATGGTTCAGCTTCCAGCTCTGCCCGAGGGTCGCATAAAGTTCTTGTTACGCCGAGACGATCTGTGTAACATTCTGAATCTCTTGGAGTTATGGTCGGATTTACATCCACCACGCCAGCTCGCTACCGAGCATGGCAACGCTTAACTCAGGCTCCAAGTGCCAGCCAGCCCGGATGGCGAAACTGGTAGACGCAAGGGACTTAAAATCCCTCGATGGCAACATCGTGCCGGTTCGATTCCGGCTCCGGGCACCAATTAAATCAATTGCTTGCGGTTGATTTCTGCTGAATTTTCCGCAATTCCTCTCCAAGTATTACCTATTAAAAGCGGACCGCCGCCTGTTTATTTCACGCTGGTCGGGTCAGCGATTCGCCCAGTGGGCAGTTGAACACCACCGGACTGACTGTGCAGCCGCCGCAATTGTTGCGAGAGCAGGCGGATGTTGGCGCCAGTGGCATCCAGCTGCTGGCGCTGTTGCGCATTCATCAGTGACAGCAAGCGGCGCTCCAGGTCGTCAGCCGTTGCCAGCAGCGCCTGCTGTTTACCTGCCGCAAGCTGGAGAAAGCGTTGCGATTCCTGCGGTTGCGGTAACCCGTAGCCCTCGCTCAACAACTCGCCGGGGCGGCTCAGGAAGCTGCTGCCGCTCAGCAGGCCTTGCATCATCTGGGCGGCCTCGGTCAGCTCCTGCGGGGCATCGGCGGAAAGAAAACGCTGCTTTAGGTCCTGTTGTATCTCCAGCACGTGTCTGCGTTGTATCGCTTGCTCAAGCACCAGCAAGGCGGCAGTCGATCGGGTGTCTGCTGCGGTAAACCAGGTCTGGCGATCACTCGCAGGGCTGGTGAACCAGTCCTCCAGACGTTCAAAGGGTACCTGCAACTGACTGCGGAGCACGTCGAACATGTGGTTGTAGCGTTCGCGGTAGGAATCAAAATAGTAGCCCTGGCGCAAGGCTGCCTGGCGATCCTGCAAGGGTTCCAGATCCGCCAGCCCGCGGGTGTGGAGCAGTTCAAGCAGGCCGGTTGGGGTCAGGCTGTCCAGATCATGCAGCTCGGGGAGAGCGCTGCCGCTGCGCAGCAGCTTCAGGGTTTCGACGGCGCAGTTGTTGCTGATGAAATAGTAGGTGCCGTCATAGCTCCAGTGCAGGGTGGCCGCCTGCTCAACGAGTCGGCGACGGGCCTGGTCATCCATCCGCAGCGGCACCGAACTGAGGTCGCGCAGTTCGAGCTGGGTGTACTCGTCCACCACTTTCTGCAGCGGCAACATGAACAGGCGGGAGGGATAATTGCCAAGCAGGCCATCCCAACTGGACAGTTGCAGATCATCGACAAAAGCCCGGAAGGACAGCACCAGATGGTGATCCAGATCCAACAGGCAATCGGGGCCAGGTGGCCGGCCGGGTGCGCAGATCACCAGCCGCAGCATGCTGTGGCCCCAGCGACTGACCCACTTCTCATTGGGCTCTGCCAGCAGATAATGCACCGCGTAGACCCGCTCAGGATCCAGCCAGCCAAGGGCAGGGCGCTCTGTATCCAGCCCGGCGTAGAGATAAGGGATTTCAGCAGGGCAATCGGACTCTGTTGGCGCCCAGTCGAAATGAGCCTTGAAATACCCATGCAGCGCCGGGCGACGACAGGGATATTGCGGATCAAGCAGGAAGTATTCGAGATTGACCGCCAGATACTCCGCCGGGCTGTACAGTTCGTACTGGTCGGGGCTGCGGTAGGACTGGCGATTTACCCGCTCGCGGGCACCGCGGCGGCCTGTCTGTTGCGGCCAGCCGGCCAGGTCGAGAAAGCGCGGGTCATCGCTCAGGCTATAACGACGCTCGGTCTGGCCGCGGCATTCCGCCGGCAGTCCTGCTGCGCCCTGGGTGCGATAGCGCGTGCGGCATTGGCGTAACAAGGTCTGCTGATCAGCACGCCAATAGCGCCCCCCATCATGCAGGTGAGCCAACTCGTGAATCAGCGTGGCGAGCAACTCCCGGCGCAAGGTGCCGTGCTGGCGCCCCTCCGGGAAAGTGCCTTCGCGGCCGGCGGTGAGATCGGCCAGCCAGCGCTGATTGAGCTCCAACGCCCCACCGGGGGTGGCACGTCCGAATACCGCCTCGGGTAGCCGCTTGCTCCAGCGCACTGGCACCCTCAGGTCCATCTGTTCCACCAGCAAGGGCGGCAGCGTCGCGCTGACATCGGCGAGCAGCGTCTGACTGCTCTGCACCTGGGCCGGGGTAAGCTGGCGCTGATCCAGCACCAGCTGCAACCCTGCCTGGGCGAGGGGGCTGCCTAGCAACAAGCCGACCAGCAAAAAAAATCCTATGGCGGGCCGCATCTTATTCAAGTTGAGCGGCCGCCTCAGCTGTCAGCTCGCTGCTGACGAAATACTTCACAGCGCCAGAATCGCCTCGGCCAGCTGCATGTCGGTGGCTTCCAGGTCGGGGGCGGACTGGCGGATATGGTTCAAGGCGGCCTCAAGGCGGACGCTGCGCAACTGGCCGTCACTGCCGACGAAGCTGGCGGCGTCCTCACGGGCTTCCAGCACGACCTTGTTGTTGCCGGAGGTGGCATCACTGGTCGCGTCAATGGTGTTGATCAGAGATCCGGCGACGGCGTCGGTGGTGCCGATGAAACTACTGCCATGGGCGCTGCCAGCGAGAGCGATGATGCTGGTAGCGATGATCAGGGAAATGCGTTTCATGGTGGATATCCTTTTGAGGCCTTCAAGTGTTTTAGGTATTTTCACCCCTGTTGAAACAGAGGGTACACCCAGTATTGACCGTGCCGCGGTTAAAATCGATGCGACAGAGGAACAAAATCCCGGCGAACCGGGACTTCTGGTCAATCAAAGCACCGCAAGTGTGGCTTGCTGGACCATTTCCAGCAACGGCTGTGGATACACACCCAGCACGAACACCAGCAGGGCGATGAGCAGCAGCATGATACCGCCGGCGTGCTGGCCCCAGTTCATCGGTGCATCGTGGCGACGGATGCCCGGCTCCACCAGATACAGGGTAACCATGACCCGCAGGTAGTAATACAGGCCGATGGCACTGCCGATGATCAAGGCACCGAGCAGCCACCAGAGGTTCGACTGAACGCCGGCCGCGATGATGTAGAACTTGCCGATGAAGCCGGCCGTCAACGGAATACCCGCCAGCGACAGCATCATTACCGTCAACACTGCCGTCAGGTAGGGGCGGCGCCAGAACAGACCGCGATACTCATACAGGGCGTCGGCGTCTCGTCCCTTGAACGGTGTGGACATCAGCGTGACCACACCGAAAGCGCCAAGCGTGGTCAGCACATAGGTGGCCAGATAGACCCCGATTGCCTCTGTCGCCAGGCCGTCGCTGGCGATCAGGGCGATCACCAGATAGCCGAAGTGGGCAATCGATGAGTAACCCAGCAGGCGTTTGAGATTGCTCTGCATCAGCGCCAGCAGGTTGCCGAACAGGATCGAGGCGATGGCGATGATCGCCAGCAGCTCGTTCAGCCAGCCACCGCTGGTCGCCGGTGACACCTGGTACAGGCGCAGCAGCACGGCGAATACCGCGACCTTGGCGGCGCTGGCGAGGAATGCCGACACCGGTGCCGGGGCGCCTTCGTATACGTCCGGTGTCCACAGGTGGAAGGGCACCAGCGACAGTTTGAAGGCCAGCCCGATGAGCATCATGGCGAAACCGATCTGCAGGATCGGGGTAACGGCCACAGCGCCGAGAGCGGCGAATTCCAGGCTTCCCGATTCAGCATACGCCAGCGCCATGCCGAACAGCAGGAAAGCCGAGCCGGCCGCCGACAGCACCATGTACTTGATACCGGCCTCCAGGGAGCGCTTGTTGAAGAAGGCGTAGGCGACCATGCCGTAGACCGGCACCGACAACAGCTCCAGGCCGATGAACAACGTCGCCAGGTGCGAGGCGCCGACCATCACCAGCCCACCGGTCGCCGACAAGAGCATCAGCAGATACATTTCCTCCCGGTTTCCGGGAAAGCCATCGCCGGTGTTGGTCTTGCCCAGATAGGCATGGACCAGGGTGGCGCAGGCCAGTGTGGCCACCAGGATGATTCCCATATAGAGCAAGGTGAAGCGGTCCACCTGCATCAGCGCGGTGACTTCCAGGGGCGCGACCTGCAGCGCCGGGATCAGTGATAGCAGCGCCAGGTTGAGGCCCAGCGCAGTGAGGACGAAGATCATGTCGTGCTTGCGTCGCCAGGCGATGGCGAGCGTGACCACGATGGCCGTGGCACCGACGATCAGCAGCGGCAGCAGGGCGACGAAGTGGGACTGGGTAAATTGCATAGTGTCATTTTCCATCAAACTGCTACCGGGCCGGAACGAGATTGGAGAGCGCGTCGCTGAGCCAGTGCTGCACACCGCTCATGCTGGCAGCGGAGGTGTCCAGCACCGGCTGCGGATACAACCCCAGCATCACCAGCAAGGCGACCAGCGAGAGCACCATGGCCAGTTCACGGGTATCCAGGCCGCGCAAGGCCTCGCCGGAGCGTTCGGCGCCGAAGTAGGCGCGGTGAATCATGATCAGCGAATAGGCCGAGGCCAGTACCAGGCCGAAGGTGGCGATCACCACCACCCAGGGGTTGTTGGCAAAGCTGCCGAACAGGATCAGGAACTCACCGACGAAGTTACCGGTGCCCGGCATGCCCAGCGAGGCGATGGCGAAGAACATGCTCAGTGCCGGCAGGTAGGGTATGCGTGCCCAGAGGCCCCCCATCTCGCGCATGTCACGGGTGTGGATGCGCTCGTAGAGCTGGCCGCAGAGTATGAACAGCGCTGCCGCCGACAGACCGTGCGCGACCATCTGCACCACCGCGCCCTGCAGCGCTAGTTGAGTACTGGCATAGATGCCGATCAGTACGAAACCCATGTGCGAGATGCTGGAGTAGGCCACCAGGCGCTTGATGTCGGTCTGGGCGAAGGACAGGATGGCGCCGTAGAAGATGCCGATCAGGCCCAGGGTCATGGCAATCGGTGCGAACTCGACCGAGGCATTGGGGAACAGCGGCAGGGCGAAACGCAGCATGCCGTAGGCGGCGGTCTTCAGCAGGATGCCGGCCAGGTCCACCGAGCCGGCGGTCGGCGCCTGAGCGTGGGCATCGGGCAGCCAGGAGTGCAGCGGTACGATGGGAAACTTCACCGCGAAGGCGATGAAGAAGCCGAGCATCAGGATGTATTCCACCCCGGGTGGCATTTCCAGGCCGAGCAGGTCTTCATAGGCGAAGGTC
>DXBL01000051.1 GCA_019116555.1 Candidatus Pseudomonas excrementavium | reverse complement strand
CCGGTTGGGTGGTGTTCTGGCGGATCTACGTGCCCTTGCTGTTGCCGGGCATTCTCAGCGCCGCGCTGCTGGTCTTTGTCGATGTGCTCAAGGAAATGCCCGCCACCCTGCTGATGCGCCCCTTCGGTTGGGATACCCTGGCGGTGCGTATTCACTCGCTGACCACCGAAGGCGACTGGACCCGTGCCTCGCTGCCGGCATTGACGCTGGTGCTGGTCGGGCTGCTGCCGGTCATCGTGCTGATCAGGCGTTCCGGTCGCCATTGATCCGCTCCCAAAGCCAGATCATTGTGACTACAATCAGACACTGGCCTGACTACAACAAGGGAACAGCCATGGGTTCACGCACGCCACTCTATGACAATCATCTGGCCGCTGGCGCCAGGATGGTCGACTTCGGCGGCTGGGACATGCCGCTGCACTATGGTTCCCAGATCGAGGAACACCACCAGGTACGCCGGGATGCGGGCATGTTCGATGTGTCGCACATGGCAGTGGTGGATGTGACCGGTGCTGATGCCAAGGCCTGGCTGCAGCATCTGCTGGCCAATGACGTGGCTCGGTTGAACGAGATCGGCAAAGCTCTGTACACCGCCATGCTCAACGAGGGCGCTGGCATTCTCGACGACCTCATTGTCTACCGCACCGACGACGGCTACCGGCTGGTGCTCAACGCTGGTACCCGCGACAAGGACCTGGCCTGGATGCGCCAGCAGGTCGGCGACTATGCCGTCACCATTACCGAACGCACCGAGCTGGCGATGCTCGCCGTACAGGGGCCGCGCGCCCGTGAATTGTGTGCCAGCGTGGTCAGCGAGAGTCGCGCCGCACTGATCTCGATTCTCAAGCCTTTCGAGGGGCAGCCGGAAGGCACCTGGTTCCTGGCCCGCACCGGCTATACCGGTGAAGACGGCCTGGAAATCATGCTGCCGGCCGAGGAGGCGACAGGCCTCTGGCAGGCGCTGCGCGAGGCCGGCTGCAAACCCTGTGGCCTGGGCGCGCGGGATACCCTGCGGCTGGAAGCGGGCCTGAACCTGTACGGCGCCGACATCGACGAGCAGACCTCGCCGCTGGCCGGCAACATGGGCTGGACCATCGCCTGGGAGCCGGCCGACCGTGACTTCATCGGCCGCCAGGCACTGGAAGCGCAACGCCAGGCCGGCGATCAGCCCCGGCAGGTCGGCTTGGTACTGAATGAGCGGGCAGTGCTGCGTGCCCACCAGACTGTCATCGTCGACGGCGTCGGCGCCGGCGAGATCACCAGCGGCAGCTTTTCCCCCACCCTGGGCTGTTCCATCGCCCTGGCAAGGGTGCCGGCAGCCACCGGCAGTACGGCCAGGGTCGAGATTCGCGGCAAGCAGCTGGAGGTGCGGGTCATCCGCCCCGGCTTCGTGCGCAACGGCAAACAGATATTCGAATAACCTGACGATCCATTGAGGACTATTGAAATGAGCGATACCCCCAGCGAACTGCGTTACGCCAGCAGCCATGAATGGAGCCGCCAGGAAGCCGACGGCAGCATCACCGTGGGCATTACCAACCACGCCCAGGATGCCCTTGGCGACGTGGTCTTCGTCGAGCTGCCGGACGTCGGTCGCCAGCTTACCGCCGGTGAAGAGTGCGCGGTGGTTGAGTCGGTCAAGGCTGCGTCCGACATCTACGCCCCGGTGAGCGGTGAGGTGGTGGCGATCAACGAGGCGCTGGCCGACACGCCGGAGCTGGTCAATGAAGACCCCTACGGCGCCGCCTGGTTTTTCCGCATTCAGCCCACCGATAGCAGTGAGCTGGACAAGCTGCTGGATGCCGAGGGCTATCAGGCCAGCCTCTGAAGCCATCTTCAGCGCAGTGGCACGCTTCAGCAGGCAGCCCGCAGGTAACTGGGGCGTTGTCGCTGCGCCGCGAATGACGGGGTGAGCAGCCCCACGACATATGAGGTCAGACCATGAGCCATACCCCGAGTCTCCGTGAACTGGAACAGCCTGACGCCTTCATCCGCCGCCATATCGGTCCGGATGCGGCGGAACAGCAGAGCATGCTCGAGACTCTGGGGGTGGCGTCGCTGGCGGAGTTGATCGCACAGACCCTGCCCCAGAGCATCGCCATGGACGGGGCGCTGGCGCTGGATGAGCCGCGTAGCGAGACCCAGGTGCTGACCTACCTGAAAGGACTGGCCAGCCGCAACCAGATCTTCACCTCCTGCATCGGCATGGGTTACCACGACACCATCACACCGCCGGTGATCCTGCGCAACGTGCTGGAAAATCCCGGCTGGTATACCGCCTATACGCCCTACCAGCCGGAAATCTCCCAGGGCCGACTGGAGGCGCTGCTCAATTTCCAGCAGATGACCCTGGATCTGACCGGCATGGAGCTGGCCAACGCGTCGCTGCTCGACGAGGCTACCGCCGCCGCGGAAGCCATGACCCTGGCGCGGCGGGTGGCCAAGAGCAAGAGCAACCGGTTCTTTATCGATGAGGACTGTCATCCGCAGACCATCTCGGTGGTCCGCACCCGCGCCGAGGCCTTCGGCTTCGAATTGCTGGTGGATTCGGTCGATGTGCTGGCCGAGCAGGAGGTCTTCGGCGCGGTGTTCCAGTACACCACCACCTGGGGTGAGATCCGCGACCTCGCGCCGCTGATCGCCCAGGTGCAGGCGCAGCAGGGGCTGGCCTGCGTGGCGGCGGACCCGCTGAGCCTGGTGCTGCTGACGCCGCCCGGCGAGCTGGGTGCCGATGTGGTATTCGGCTCCTCTCAGCGCTTTGGCGTGCCCATGGGCTACGGCGGGCCCCATGCGGCCTTCTTCGCCACCCGCGACGCCTACAAGCGGGCCATGCCGGGGCGCATCATCGGCGTCTCGGTGGATACCCGCGGCAACCGGGCGTTGCGCATGGCGCTGCAGACCCGCGAGCAGCATATCCGTCGGGAAAAGGCCAACTCCAACATCTGCACCGCCCAGGTGCTGCTGGCCAATATCGCCAGCTTCTATGCGGTCTACCATGGCCCGGAAGGGCTGCGGACGATCGCGCTGCGGGTGCATCGACTGACCGCCATGCTCGCTGCCGGCTTGGAACACTGCGGCGTTGCCCGCAGCAATCGCCACTTCTTCGATACCCTGACGCTGAACGTGCCGGGGCAGGCGAGTGCGATTGTCGGCCGCGCGCGCAGCCAGGGCATCAACCTGCGGCTGATCGATGCCGACCATCTGGGCGTGACTCTGGACGAAACCACTACCGCCGCCACGGTCGCAGCGCTGCTGCGCTGTTTCGCCGGCGATGATCACCACCAGGATCTGAACGAACTGGATCGGTCGGTCGCCGACAGTGGGCAAGGCATACCCGACCAGTTCCTGCGCCGGTCGGCGATTCTGACGCACCCGGTATTCCACCGGCACCGCTCGGAAACTGCCATGCTGCGCTACATCAAGTCTTTGGAAAACAAGGACCTGGCGCTCAACCACGCGATGATTCCGCTGGGTTCCTGCACCATGAAGCTGAATGCCACCAGCGAGATGATTCCCATCACCTGGCCGGAATTCGCCCGCCTGCATCCCTTTGCTCCACTGGCCCAGGCGGCAGGCTACAAGGCCATGATCGATGAGCTGGAAGCCATGCTGCGGGCGATCACCGGTTTCGATGCCATCAGCATGCAGCCCAACTCTGGCGCCCAGGGCGAATACGCCGGGTTGCTGGCGATCCGCAAATATCATGAGGAAGCGGGTAACGGGCATCGTACTGTCTGCCTGATTCCGACCTCCGCCCACGGCACCAACCCGGCCTCGGCGATGATGGCCGGCATGCGCGTGGTGCTGGTGGCCTGCGATGAGCAGGGCAACGTCAATGTGCAAGACCTGCGCAGCAAGGCCGCCGAGCACGCCGCCGACCTGTCCTGCCTGATGATCACCTATCCCTCGACCCATGGCGTGTATGAAGAGGGTATTCGCGAGATCTGCGATATCGTCCACCAGCACGGCGGCCAGGTGTACATGGACGGCGCCAACCTCAATGCCCTGGTGGGGCTGGCGCGGCCGGCGGAGTTTGGCGCCGACGTCTCGCACATGAACCTGCACAAGACCTTCTGCATCCCCCATGGCGGCGGTGGGCCCGGCATGGGGCCGATCGGCGTCAAGGCACACCTGGCACCGTATCTGGCCAACCATATGGTGGTGCCACTGGACGGGCCGAACCCGGAAAACGATGCGGTCAGCGCCGCGCCCTGGGGCAGTGCCAGCATCCTGCCGATCAGTTGGACCTACATCGCGCTGATGGGCGCCAGCGGACTGCGCCAGGCCACCGAGGTGGCGATCCTCAATGCCAACTACATAGCCCGGCGCCTGGGGGAAGCCTATCCGGTGCTTTACAGCGGGCGTAACGGTAGGGTGGCCCACGAATGCATCATCGATATTCGGCCGATCAAGGCGGCCTCGGGCATTACCGAGGAGGATATCGCCAAGCGGCTGATGGATTTCGGTTTCCATGCGCCGACCATGTCCTTCCCGGTGCCCGGCACCCTGATGATCGAGCCGACCGAAAGCGAGTCCAAAGCCGAACTGGATCGTTTCATCGACGCCATGCTGGCCATCCGCAACGAGATCGCGCGGGTCGAACAGGGCCAGTGGGGCGCCGAGGACAATCCACTGCACAACGCGCCGCACACCCTGGCGGATATCACCGGCGACTGGCAACGCAGCTACTCCCGGCAGGAGGCGGTATTTCCCCTGGACTGGGTGGCCCACAACAAGTTCTGGCCCGCGGTGAATCGCATCGACAACGTCTACGGCGATCGCAACCTGTTCTGTGCCTGTCCGCCGCTGGAGGCCTGGGCTGATGAAGCGCCCTGAGGCACAGGCCGGCTGGTAGCAAGGATCTTGCAGAAAGGCTCTTGTGGGAGCGGTCTTGACCGCGAAGCTTTTCAGCCGGCCCCTTCGCGGGCAAGCCCGCTCCCACAAAAGGCGGATCCCACCGGAGGATTAGCTGTCCCACACAGTGTGGTATTTTAGCGGGCCGGCCGCTGCCGCCTGTAACTCAGGCGTCTGGCTGTGCGTCAATTGAACCACCGCCCGATGGAAACATGCCATGAGTGAAGAAGCCCTATCCGCTGTCGAAATCCAGGAAGCCGTTGCCGAGGCACTGGTCAAGGGCAAACTCAAGCGTGTCCGCCGCATCCTCCGGGAACTGACTGCCCAGGAAGTCGTTGACCTGCTGCAGCAGCTGGACGAGCAGCAGCAACAGTTGGTCTGGAACCAGATCGGCGACGAGGCCGAACAGGACATCCTGCTGCTGCTCGACCCGGCATTGGCCGAACACCTGCTGCTCCACAGCAATGACAACCCCGACAGCGCGGAACCGGAGGCAGACGAGGCCGAGGAAGTCAGCCCGATCGCCCAGGTGCGCGAGGCGCTGGAGGCCGGGCGGTTCAAGCGGGCGCTGAAGATCCTCGGCAAGTTGCATCCGGCGCAGGCCGCCGGCCTGCTGGAAGCCCTGCCGCCGACCGAACGCAGCAGCATCTGGTCGCGGCTGGACAGTGCCCGGGCCGGGCGCATCCTGGTACATCTGCGTGAAGAGGTGGGCGCCGGCCTGGCCATGGAAATGGCCGATGGCGAATTGCTCGATGCCGCCCGGCAACTGGACCTCGACGACCTGGTGGACCTGATTCAGGCGCTGCCCTTCGGCCCCGGCCGGCAACTGCTGCTGTCGATGGACGTGAAGAAGCGCCAACAGCTGGCGGATATGCTGTCGTATCCGGAAGAGTCGGCCGGTGGCCTGATGAACATCGACCATATTTCCGTACGCGCGGATGTGCGGGTGGGGTCGGTGCTGCGTTATCTGCGTCTGCTGGAGGATCTGCCCGACCATACCGACAAGCTGATGGTGGTCGACCGCGAAAATCACTATCTGGGCGTGCTGCGCCTCAGCCGGCTGGTCACCAGCCTGGCCGATGACCTGGTCAGCGAGGTAATGGACGGCGACTTCAAGGCGCTGGATGTGCTCACCAGCAGCCAGGAAGTGGCGCGCCAGTTCGAGGATCTGGACATGCTCTCGGCCGCGGTGACCAGCGAGGAGGGCATTCTGCTGGGGCGCATCACGGTGGACGATGTGATGGACAGCATCCGCGAGGATTCCGAGCGGGCGATCATGGGTATGGCCGGTCTGGATGACGAGGCGGACATGTTCGCCCCGGTCCTGACCAGCACCCGCCGCCGCTCGGTCTGGCTGGGCTGCAACCTGATCACTGCTTTTCTTGCAGCGTCGGTGATCGGGCAGTTCCAAGGCGCGCTGGAACAGATCGTTGCGCTGGCGGTATTGATGCCGGTGGTGGCCAGCATGGGCGGTATCGCCGGCAGCCAGACCCTGACCCTGGTGATTCGCGGACTGGCGCTCGGGCAGGTGGATACCGGTAACCTCAAGGTGCTGTTGGGCAAGGAACTGGGTATCGGCACGCTCAATGGATTGCTCTGGGCGGTCCTGGTGGCGGGGGTGGCGATTCTCTGGTTCGGCAGCCTGGGGATCGGCTGGGTGATCGGCATGGCCATCCTGATCAATCTGGTCTGCGCGGTGCTGGCCGGACTGTTGATCCCGTTGATCCTGCGGCGTTTCGGCATCGATCCGGCGCTGGCTGGCAGCATGGTGCTGATGGCGGTCACCGATGTGGT
>DXBL01000050.1 GCA_019116555.1 Candidatus Pseudomonas excrementavium | reverse complement strand
GGATGGATCGCATACAGGTTGCCGAAGATCACCAGCGAGGAAATGAACAGCGCCAGGCTGGCGCGCCGGAACGCGGGTGTGCCCCGCTCGATCAGAGCGGGGGCACTGGCCTCGGCGGACATCGGTTTATTCGGCCTCTTCGAAGGCGCAGAGGGTGAAGGTGGCGATCCCGGCATCCTGGATCAGCCGCGAGCCGCCCAGGTCGGGCAGGTCGATGATCGCGGCCGCTTCGTAGACCTCGGCGCCGAGCTGGGAGATCAGGCGCGCCGCGGCGAGGAAGGTGCCGCCGGTAGCGATCAGGTCGTCGAGCAGCAGCACCTGATCACCTTCCTTCAGGGCGTCTCGATGTACCTCGATATGCGCCTCGCCGTACTCGGTGCTGTAGGCTTCGCGCAGGCAATCGGCCGGCAGTTTGCCCGCCTTGCGGAACAGGATCAGCGGCTTGTTCAGCTCATAGGCCAGTACCGCGCCCAGCAGAAAGCCCCGGGCATCGATCGCGCCGATATGGGTAACCGGTGATTCGACATAGCGCTGGATCAGGCTGTCGGCCACCATGCGCATGGCACGTGGCGACTGGTACAGCGGCGTGATGTCGCGGAAGGTGACGCCTTCCTTGGGGAAGCCCGGGACGGGGCGGATCAGGGATTTGATCGTGAATTCGTCAAAAATCATGGGATAAGCGGGTCCTGGTTCAATCGTTCTGGCCGCCGGCCAGAGCACAGAGCTGAATATAGTCGAGAATCTCGATCTGCTTGCCTTCGGCGGAGATCAGCCCCTGCTGCTGGAAGCGGGTGAAGACCCGGGATACGGTTTCCACCGCCAGTCCCAGATAATTGCCGATCTCGCTGCGCGACATGGCCAGCCGGAACGACTTGGCCGAATAGCCGCGCACCCGGAAACGGGCCGAGAAGTTGATCAACAGGGTGGCAATGCGCTGATCGGCGTTCTTGCGCGACAGCAGCAGCATCATCTCCTGATCCTCGCGCAATTCCCGGCTCATCAGGCGCATCAGTTGCTTGCGCAGCTGCGGCAGGACCGCGGTCAGCTCATCGAGGGTCTCGAAAGGAATCTCGCATACCGAGGTGGTTTCCAGCGCCACGGCGGTCACCGTATAGCGACCGGTGTCCATTCCGGACATGCCGATCAGCTCGCCCGCCAGATGACAGCCGGTGATCTGTTCATCGCCTTCGTCGGAGAGGCTGTAGGTCTTGATCGCCCCGGTACGCAGCGCGTAGATGGAGTTGAACTCGTCGCCCTGGCGAAACAGCACCTCGCCACGGCGCAGCGGACGGCCGCGCTTGACGATACGGTCCAGCGCATCCATCTCATCGGAATGCAGTGCGATGGGCAGACACATGCAGGCCAGGCTGCAATCCTTGCAGTGCGCTTCACGGGCCAGCAACGGCGTGGCATTGGTCATGACGGGCAGATCCTCAACTATTCCTGCGGCCGGTAGCCGAACAGCCGACGTGCTCTGTCGGGTGAGCGGGAATTCTACCATCGGTTTGCATTCAATGCCCGGTATGAGGCGCCTGATGTTGCTCGCTGCCGTGATGGCCGCCCATCAACCACGCGGTATGCGGCCCGGGTATGGTCCAGATGCCGAACAGGATGATCAGCAGGCCGGCGGTGATGCGCACCGCCCGTTTCTTCAGGATGGTCATCATGCGGTTGGCGAACAGCCCGGTAGCCAACAGCGTCGGCAGCGTGCCCAGGCCGAAGGTCACCATCAGCCCGGCGGATACCGCCGCATCGCCCTGGCTACTCGCCCAGACCAGAGTGCTGTAGACCAGCCCGCAGGGCAGCCAGCCCCACAGCGCGCCGAGCAACAGTGCCTGGGGCAAACGGCTGACCGGCAGCAGTTTGCGGGCGTGGGGTTCCAGATGCTTCCACAGTCCTCGACCGAGATGTTCGATACGGGTCAGGCCCGCCCACCAGTTGGCCAGATACAGGCCCATGGCGATCATCAGCAGCCCGGCGATGATGCGCAGCCCCTGGCCCAGCCCCAGGTCCTGAATCAGCCAGCCGAGACTGCCGATCAGCGCGCCGGCCAGGCCGTAGCTGGCAATGCGTCCGGCGTTGTAACCCAGCAACACACGCCACAATCGCCAGCCGTGGCGCTGCTCGGCGGGAATCGCCAGGGTCAGTGCGCCCATCAGCCCGCCGCACATGCCGATGCAATGGCCGCCGCCCAGCAGCCCCAGGGCCAGGGCGGTAAGAAACAGCGGTAACAGCTCCATATTCAGTCGCGGTCCTCGTGCTGCTCATCATTCTTGGCCGAGGTATCGCCCTGGTCGGTTTTCTTGCGCGCGGCCAGGTGCGCGGGGTCTTCTTCATCGAACAGGATGCTGTGGGCAGGGCTGTCGAGGTCGTCGTACTGGCCATTGTTCACAGCCCAGTTGAAGACGCAGATGGCAACGATCACCAGCACTATGGCGACCGGCACCAGAATGTAGAGGATGGTCATGCGAACTGCTCCTGTAAGGGCGTGGATGACGGGCGCCGCGTGCTGCGCGGCAACCGGCTGAGACGCAGGGCATTGAGCACCACCAGCAGCGAACTGACGGACATGCCCGCCGCTGCCAGGGCCGGCGAGACCAGACCGAGGGCGGCCAGCGGCAATACTCCGGCATTATACGCCCCGGCCCAGAACAGGTTCTGGATCATGATGCGCCGGGTGCGCCTGGCCACGGTGAAGGTATCGCTCAACACCTGCAGGTGGCTGCTGAGCAATACCGCATCGGCGCTGGTCTTGGCCAGATCCGAGGCCTCGCCCATGGCCACCGAGATATTGGCGCTGGCCAGCACCGGCACATCATTGACCCCATCGCCGAGCATCAATACCTGGGCACCCTGTTCCTGCAATTGCTGGACAAAGGCCAGCTTGTCCGCCGGAGTGGCGTTGCCGATGGCTTCCTCGATGCCCAGACTGTGGGCCATGCGCTCCACCACCGGCGTATGGTCGCCCGACAGCAATACCACCCGCAGGCCCCGGCCTTTGAGCTGGCGGATCAGCTGGCTGGCGTCGGTACGCAGCCGGTCATTGAGAACAAACCAGGCAATCGGGCCGCGGATATCACCGAGCAGCAGCCACTGGCCGGCTTCATCGGGCACCGCAGGGGCGTTCCAGTTACCCAGTTCGGCGACATAGCCAGGTTTGCCGATCCGCAGCAGTTGCTCACCGCACAACCCCTCCAGCCCCAATCCCGGATGACTGGTCACGCTGTCGGCCTGGGTCGCGCTGCGGCCGAAGGCGCGGGCGATGGGATGTTCGGAGCGGGATTCGATCATGCGCGCCTGCTGCAATGCCAGCTCGCCGTCGTGGCCGGGGAAGGGCAGAATCCGCTCCAGGGTCATGCGGCCCTCGGTGAGCGTGCCGGTCTTGTCGAGGATGACCGTATCTATCCTGTTCAGGCCTTCCAGCACGTGACCGCGGGTGATCAGCAGGCCGAGCTTCTGCAGACTGCCGGTCGCGGTGGTCAAGGCCGTCGGCGTGGCCAGCGACAGGGCGCAGGGGCAGGTTGCCACCAGCATGGCGATGATGATCCAGAATGCCGTCTCGCCGTTGACCAGCCACCACCAGGCGCCGCCCACCAGTACGATGGCCAGCAGCACGGTGATCAGGAAATATTGCGCTACCTGATCGGCCAACTGTGCCAGCCGGGGCTTGTCCGCCTGGGCGCGTTCGAGCAGGCGGACGATGGCCGATAGCCGAGTCTCGGTGCCGACTGCGCTCACCTGGATCTGCAGCGGACCTTCGACGTTCATGGTGCCGGCGGTAACCTGGTCGCCCACCTGTTTGGCCAGCGGCAGGTACTCACCAGACAGGGCCGATTCGTCGATGCTGCTGACACCGCGGGTAATGACGCCGTCCGCCGGGATGCTTTCACCGGGTTTGATTTCCAGCAGATCGCCGGAGCGTACTTCTTCCAGCATGATCCGCTGCGGCTGGCCCTGTTCATCCATCCGGATGGTGCTGGGCGGCAGCAGGTTGACCAGCTTGGCGGTGCTTTCCACGGTGCGCTGGCGGGCGCGGCGTTCGAGATAACGGCCGGCCAGCAGGAAGAAGGCGAACATGGTCACCGAATCGAAGTAGATCTCGCCGGAATTGGTCAGCGTCGCCCAGATACCCGCACCATAGGCGCTGCCGATGGCCATGGACACCGATACATCCATGCTCAATCGACGATTCTTCAGGTCGCGCCAGGCGCCGCGGAAAAAAGGCGCGCAGCTGTAGAGCACCACCGGCGTGGTCATCAGCAGGGCGGCCCAGCGCAGGGTCACGGCCATTTCCGGGGTCATGTCCTGGTTGAAGCCGTCCCACAGCGCCATGGTCGCCATCATCACCTGCATGAACATCAGCCCGGCCAGGCCCAGACGGCGCAGATACTGGCGGTTTTCCCGGGCGATCTGCTCGCTGGCCTTGTCCGGCTCGTAGGGGTGGGCGGCATAACCGATGCGCTTGATCTCGCCCAGCAAGGCAGACAGCCGGGTATCGGCGGCGCTCCAGCTCAGATTCAGGCGGTTGTTGCCCAGGTTCAGCGTCGCCTCGAGCACCCCCGGCATCTGCACCAGGCGCTTCTCGATCAGCCAGCCGCAGGCGGCGCAGCTGACGCCTTCAATCAGCAGTTCGATCTGCTGACGGTCACCCTCGCTGCGCACATAGCGCTGTTGCACATCGCTGCGGTCGAGCATCTCCAGCTCGTCCTGCAGGGCTTGGGGCAGGGCTTCAGGGTTGGCGGAATTTTCCGTGCGGTGCGAATAGTAGGATTCCAGACCACCGGCGACGATGGCATCAGCTACAGCCTGGCAGCCGGGGCAGCACATGGCGCGCTGCTCGCCGAGAATGGTGCTGCACCAGGACGAGCCGGCCGGAACCGGTTCGCCGCAGTGATAGCAGGGGGTGGGTTGGCTCATTTTGCGGTGAGCTGGTGCTGCTGTCCCATGACCAGGGTAATCTCGCCGGTCAGGCGCCAGCCGTCTTCACCCGGCTGGGCCGGGTCGCTCAGGTCGATGTAGTGTCGACCCTGAATGCCGCGCTCCAGCTGGCCGGTGTAATGGTTGCCGGAAATCTGCTGCAGCATCACCGTGCGGTCACGCTCGGCGTGGGTGGGTGACATGAGTTCCAGCAGCAACGCGGGCGGCAGTTGTTCCAGCTCGCCATCGAGCTGCAGGCTGATGTCACCGGTCAGTTCGTCGACGGTGAAACCGGCGCGCAGATCCAGTTCACTGGCGCGGTGATCGCGGCCCATGTGCATGTTGATCGCGCGGCCTTCCTTGTAATAGTTGTCGCGCACCATGCTGTCGGGATTGAGCATGGAGACGTACAACAGGCCCAGCCCGATCACCACGGCAAACACCAGGATGCCGATCAGGAACCAGGGCCAGAATTGCTTGTACCACGGGGGTATGTTTTCGTCGTGTTGCATGTGTCTACCTGAGTGTCGGGCCCATGAAGCGGCTCTCGGAGGTGGCCGAGACGCTGTCATCATCGGCAGCGGTAACGATGAAAGTGATCGACATGTTGGTGCCTTGCATGAACTCTGGCTCCAGCTGGACGTTGACTGGCACCTGCAGCAGGCTGCTGGGCGCGACGGTCAGCCGGTCCGCGGCCAGGATCAATTCCAGTTCCGGGTGCCCCTCTACCGCCAGATTGAAGGTGCGGGTCTCCTGACCCTTGTTCATGACCTTGATTATGTACACGTTTTCGATGGCCCCGCCACGCGCTTCCCGATACAGGACATTTCGGTCGCGCTGCACATCCAGGTTGACCTGGGCCATGTTGCCGATGGTCAGGATGAACATGCCGATCATCAGTGCCAGCGCGGCGCCGTAGCCGATCAGGCGCGGCCGCAGGATACGGGTCTTCTGACCGGCCATGTTGTGTTCGGTGGTGTAACGGATCAGGCCGCGCTCATAACCCATCTTGTCCATGATGTCGTCACAGGCATCGATACAGGCTGCGCACTGGATACATTCGTGCTGCAGGCCGTCGCGGATGTCGATCCCGGTGGGGCAGACCTGGACGCACATGGTGCAGTCGATGCAGTCGCCCAGACCCAGATCGGCCGGCTCGACGCCTTTCTTGCGCGGGCCACGGTCTTCGCCACGGTGATAGTCATAGGTCACCACCATAGTGTCCTTGTCGAACATCACGCTCTGGAAGCGGGCATAGGGGCACATGTAGAAACACACCTGCTCGCGCAGCCAGCCGGCGTTGATATAGGTCGCCGCGGTGAAGAAGAAAATCCAGAAAGCGGCCCAGCCGTTCAGGTTGAAGGTGGCCAGATCGACCAGCAGGCCGCGAATGGGGGTGAAGTAACCCACGAAGGTCAGCGCAGTGATCAGCGACACGCCGATCCACAGGGCGTGTTTGGCGCTGCGGCGCAGTAGCTTGTTGGTGCTCATTGGCGCTGCGTCGAGCTTGATGCGTGCGTTGCGTTCACCTTCGGTGACGCGCTCGGCCCACATGAATATCCAGGTCCATACGGTTTGCGGACAGGTGTAGCCGCACCAGACACGCCCGGCAAAGGTGGTGATGAAGAACAGACCGAAGGCGCAGATGATCAGCAGGAAGGACAGAAGAAAGAAGTCCTGCGGCTGGAAGGTGGCGCCAAAGATATGGAACTGGCGGGCCGGCAGGTCCCAGAGTACCGCCTGGCGCCCGTCGACATTCAGCCATGCGGTGCCGAAGAACAGCAGAAACAGGGCCGCCACACCCGCCAGGCGGATATTCTTGAAAAAGCCCTGGTACGAGCGCGGGTGGATATTCTCGCGCTTGGCGTACAGGTCGACTGTTTCTATCTTTTCAGTGGAAACATCTTTAACGGGTATCTTCTCGCTCATATCAGGCTGGCCATATCGTTATAGGAAGGGACGCCTGGCCAGAGCTGTGCTGGTCAGGGATACGCGAATGCGCCCGACCAGAATATCCGGGTCGGGCGCATCAGACCATGCGACAGGGCGTCGCGTGGGGGTGTTACTTGTCGTCCAGCGAGAGACTGTAGACGTAGGCGGCAAGCATGTGCAGCTTGTCTTCGCCCAAGTGGGCCTGGGACGGCATGTTGCCGTTACGGCCGGCACGGATGGTGTGCTGGACCTGCAGCATGCTGGAACCATACAGCCAGATATCATCGGTCAGGTTGGGGGCACCCAGCAGCGGGTTGCCCTTGCCGTCGGGACCGTGACAGGCCACGCAGTTGGTAGCGAACACCTGCTGACCGGCTTCGATATCCACCCCTTCGGACTCCAGGCCGGACAGGCTGCGCACATAGCCTGCCACGTTGCGCACGCCCTGCTCACCGATCACCGGCAACCAGGCCGCCATGGCTGCCTGACGGCCGTGCTGCAGGGTAGTCAGGATCTGCTCGGGCTCACCGCCCCACAGCCAGTCGTTGTCGGTCAGATTCGGGAAGCCGAAGGCGCCCCGGGCGTCGGAGCCGTGGCATACCGAACAGTTGGTGGCGAACAGGCGCTGACCGATGCGGCGCGCTTCTTCGTCACGGGCCACTTCTTCGATCGGCAGCTCGGTGTAACGGGCGAAGATCGGTGCAAACTGCTCTTCGGCGCGTACCACTTCACGCTCGTACTGGTTGATCTGAGTCCAGCCCAGCACGCCCGGCCATTTGCCCATGCCCGGGTACAGGATCAGGTAGATCACAGTGAAGACCAGAGTCGCGATGAACAGCATGAACCACCAGCGGGGCAGGGGGTTGTCCAGTTCGGCGATGCCATCGTATTCATGACCGGTGGTGCTGTCGGTCTGGTCAGGCCGCTGACCCTTGCGCGTGGCAAACAGCAGCCACGTGATCAGGACGAGGAAGACCACGGTGAGGGCAATGATGTACCCACTCCAGAAATTGCTCATTTTTCATTACTCCTGGTGTCTTGCTGCTCCCGCGTCTTCTGGTCTTCATCGTCGTCGGCGAAGGGCAGCTGAGCGGCCTCATCAAAGTCCTTCTTCTTGTACGAGCTGTAGGCCCATATCACGATGCCGATAAAGGCCACCATGGCGAAGATGGTGGCGATGCCGCGTAGAGTGTTGATATCCATGGGTGATTACCGGCGGTCGGAGATGACAGTGCCCAGGTGCTGCAGATAGGCAATCACGGCGTCCATTTCGGCTACGCCTTTGACTTCTGCAGCGGCTCCGGCAATGTCTTCATCGGTATATGGAACGCCCAGCTTGCGCAGCACTTCCATCTTCTTGGCGGTGTGCTTGCCCGTCAGGACATTTTCCTGCAACCAGGGGTAGGCCGGCATTTTCGACTCGGGTACCACGTCACGCGGGTTGATCAGGTGCGCGCGGTGCCAGTCGTCGGAGTAACGTTCGCCAACCCGGGCCAGATCCGGACCGGTACGCTTGGAGCCCCACAGGAAGGGGTGTTCCCAGACGCTTTCACCGGCAACGGAGTAATGACCGTAACGCTCGGTCTCGGAGCGGAACGGACGGATCATCTGCGAGTGGCAGCTGACGCAGCCTTCGCGGATGTAGATGTCGCGGCCTTCCAGCTCCAGCGCGGTGTAGGGCCGCAGGCCCTCCACCGGCTGGGTGGTTTCGTCCTGGAAGAACAGCGGTACGATCTGGGTCAGGCCGCCGAAGCTGATCGCAATCACGATCAGCACGATCAGCAGACCAACGTTCTTTTCAACTATCTCATGCTGTTTCATCAATCAATTCCTCAGGCGATCTGGGCTGCGGCTTGGGCTTCGGCCGGCTTGGCAGCACGGATGGTGCGCCAGCTGTTGTAGGCCATCAGCAGCATGCCGATCAGGAAAAACAGACCACCGATCCAGCGCACGATGAAGCCCGGATGACTGGCTTCCAGCGCCTCGACGAAGGAGTAGGTCAGGGTGCCGTCGACGTTCACTGCGCGCCACATCAGGCCCTGGGTGATGCCGTTGACCCACATGGAGACGATGTACAGTACGGTACCGATGGTCGCCAGCCAGAAGTGGGCATTGATCAGGCCGATGCTGTGCATCTGCTCACGACCGAATACTTTCGGCAACATGTGGTAGATAGCGCCGATGGAGATCATCGCAACCCAGCCCAGAGCGCCGGCGTGTACGTGGCCGATGGTCCAGTCGGTGTAGTGCGACAGGGCGTTGACGGTCTTGATCGCCATCATCGGGCCTTCGAAGGTGGACATGCCGTAGAAGGCCAGGGCCACCACCAGGAAGCGCAGGATCGGGTCGGTGCGCAGTTTGTGCCAGGCGCCGGACAGGGTCATCATGCCGTTGATCATGCCACCCCAGCTCGGAGCCAGCAGAATCAGCGACATCACCATACCCAGAGTCTGGGCCCAATCGGGCAGGGCGGTGTAGTGCAGGTGGTGCGGGCCAGCCCAGATGTACAGGCCGATCAGGGCCCAGAAGTGCACGATGGACAGGCGGTAGGAGTACACCGGACGCTCGGTCTGCTTGGGCACGAAGTAGTACATCATGCCGAGGAAACCCGCGGTCAGGAAGAAGCCCACGGCGTTGTGACCGTACCACCATTGCACCATGGCATCGGTCGCGCCAGCGTAGATGGAATAGGACTTCCACATGCTGACCGGCATTTCCAGGTTGTTAACGATATGCAGCACCGCGATGGTGATGATGAAGGCGCCGTAGAACCAGTTGGCGACGTAGATGTGCTTCATCTTGCGCTTGGCGATGGTGCCGAAGAACACGTGACCGTAAGCCAACCACACCAGGGTGATCAGGATATCGATCGGCCACTCCAGCTCAGCGTATTCCTTGGTGCTGGTGAAACCGAGCGGCAGGGTGATCACGGCCGCCACGATGACGGCTTGCCAGCCCCAGAACACGAAGGAAGCCATGGCGTCCGAGCACAGGCGCGCCTGCGTGGTGCGCTGCACCACATAGAAGGACGTACCGATCAGGGCACAACCGCCAAAGGCAAAAATGACCGCGTTGGTGTGCAGCGGGCGCAGGCGGCCGAAGCTGGTCCAGGGCAGGTCAAAGTTGAGTGCGGGCCAAACCAGCTGGGCCGCAATGAAGACACCTAGTGCCATACCTACAATACCCCAGACCACCGTCATGACGGCGAACTGGCGTACCACCTTGTAGTTATAGGCTGTCGGAGTGGTAGCTGTGCTCATGCGAGAGATTCCACGGATAGCAATGGTTAAAGGGGGTCAAAGCGGCGGCAAGTATGAGGAATGCCCGTATTCTTTGCAATGACACATGTCAATGTAATGGCCCGGTTTAGCGGGGCGGCGCTGCGCAATTGGCGTGGTTTGGCGATGCTCGTCGGGAAGGCCAAACCGCGTCATTTCCGTTGCGGCTGCTCCGGGGCCGGCGGTCTTCGGCAGGGGCCATCTGACCGGGCTTGCTAGGATAGTCCCCGGGGTAGCCCCTGTGAAGGGATGGTTCCGGCACCCCGCTGTGGCATGATGTCGCAGATGATCGGGATCAAGGCAATTTGGCCGAAAATAGGCTCCCGGTCACCCCTCGTCCTGCTGGAGAAGCCATTTGGCGCCCGATTTCCTCATAACCCCGACCGCCATCTCGCCTCGGGCGACACTGCTGCTGGCCCATGGTGCCGGGGCGCCGATGGACAGCGAGTACATGAACTGCCTTGCCGAGGCGTTGGCGGTGCGCGGGATCCAGGTGCTGCGGTTCGAGTTTCCCTACATGGCCGCCCGGCGCGAGGTCGGTGGCAAGCGTCCGCCCAATCCCATGCCGGTCTTGCAGGACAGTTTCCGCGAGCATTATCGTGCTGCGCCACAACCTCTTTATATAGGCGGAAAATCCATGGGCGGCAGGATCGCCAGCCTGTTGGCCGACGAACTGCAGCCGGCGGGGCTGATCTGCTTCGGCTATCCCTTTCATCCGCCGGGCAAGCCGGAGAAGACCCGGACCGCGCATCTGGCGGAGCTGCAGACTAGCGGACTGATCCTGCAGGGCACCCGCGATCCCTTCGGCAAGCCTGATGAGGTGGCGGGCTATGGGCTGTCCGAGCAACTGCAAGTCAGTTGGCTGGACACCGGCGACCATGATCTCAAACCGCTGAAAAGCAGCGGCCTGACCCAGGCAGACCTGATCGATCAGGCCGCGGAGCGGGCCGCAGCCTTCATGCTGGGCTGAGCCAAGCCACTTTGTTTTTGTGGGAGCGGCCTTGGCCGCGAAGCTTTTCTGCCAAGTTTTTCGCGGGCAAGCCCGCTCCCACAAGTCCCTTTCCCCGGGATTCGCCTCTTCGGTTACTGCAACCCCAGGGCGGTGGGCAGAATCCCCGCAGTCAGCGTCCCCCAGCGCCGCCCATCGAGCATCAGCGGGACGAACAGTACGAATATCGGTCGCCCATCGGGCAGGATGAAAGTGCCCATGCTTATATAGGTGCACCTGCGCAGGTTCTCCAGTTCCACCGGATTGCTGATGGTGAAGCGCATATGGGTACTGCGCATGGCGTCCTTGCGCGGATCGCCGCTCAGCGGCTGGGAGGCGGCGGTTCGCGCGGCGGCCATATAGCCACGATCGTCGATGGCGGTCATGTACAGCACGCCATCTTCACCGCCGCAGTCCCATTCATCCAGGAGCGGCTGGACCAATTTGCGGAAGGGGTCAGCCCAGCTGACCCGATGCTTGCCCGGCTGATCATTGATCGCCTGGTAGTTGCGGTCGAATATATCCACGCCGCGTTGATTCAGTTCCTGCAGTACGGCTTCCAGCTGACCGCGGCGGGTGAGCAGGATGTCGCTCACCTGTTCCAGCCGGCCTTCGCCCAGGCGGATCAGGCTGAGTGTCTGCAGCACCACGTTGCTTTCATCGCGCTGGTGATCGGCCAGCACGAAGCTCTGTTCCATGTTACGGCTGATGCCCAGGCTGCTATCGCGGATGGCGCTGCTGTGCTGATGGGTTTCCTGATTGCCCACCGCCAGTTCCTCCAGGGCGCTGCTGACCATCAGCAGGTCGTCATTGGTCAGCTGAAAGTCCTCGACCATCTGGCCGAACTGGTCTGCCGCCGCCTGCACTGCGACTCCGGCATTGTCCGATTGCTGCTGCATGCGCAGGGTCTGTTCCTCGGCTCCGGTCATGGCACCCAGCATCTGCTCCATCAGGTGATCGATCTGATCCGCAGCGTTACCGACCTGGATCGACAGGTTGCGCACCTCGTCGGCCACCACCGCAAAGCCGCGCCCCTGCTCGCCGGCCCGGGCCGCTTCGATGGCGGCGTTCAGTGCCAGCATGTTGGTCTGGGCGGAAAAATCCTGGACCGTGGTCAGGATCTTGCGGATCTGTCCCGAGCTGGCATCCAGCGCATCGATATTGGACTTGAAGCCGGCCATCGCCTCGCTGATCTGCTGCATGCGTGTACAGGCTTCGCTCAGTTGCGCCTGCGACGCCTTGGCGCCCTCCAGGTTGCGCGCGGTCATGCCGGTGATATTGCTGGTGCGCGCAGCGATATCCTGCAGTGCGCTGCTGGTCTGGTCGCTGGCCTGGAAGATCAGCTCGGACAGCTGCTGCTGCGCTTTCGCCTCGCTTTCCGTGCGCTCGGTCAATACCCGGTTGCGCGCGGACGCCAGGGCGATGCTCATGCTCTGGTGCTGCAGATCGAGCAGCATGCTGCGCAGCCGGGCACTGAAACGCTCGAATGCCTGGCTGGCGGCGGAATCGTCCTGCATGCTTGCTACGGCCAGGTTGACCTGCAGCGCATTGGCCTGGTCCAGCCGCTCGGCCAGGGGCGCCGCGCGTTGCGGTTGTCGCACCAGCTGCCAGATGAAGCACAGTGAGACAGCCATCAGACCCAGCGCCAGAGCGCGGATCAGATCGTCCCCCAGCCATAGCAACAGGCCGCCCAGGCCGAGAATGCAGATCGCCAGGGCCACGCCGACGCCAGTGACGGTGCCGGCAGGGGAAAAACGTACAGTGGTTTGGGTGTCGTTGGGTGTGGAAATTGCCTGCATGATTCCCCCAGTGCCCCTTTCAGGGGCATTGTTGTGTTTCGTCCATGAGTCACCTGAGACGCTAGCTCTCGAAGTGCTACTTGCTACCTTATCGGCAGAACTGTCTCAAACAACAGTAGCAATTTGTAATCATGATGTCAGTTCGCCAGGGAAGGCAGCCACAGGGAAATCGAAGGGAACAGAATGAGGATGATAGTCGCCAGCAACAACAGCGCAATGAACGGCGGCGTACCGCGGATTACATCGAAGTAGGGCCGACGGAAGATCGCCATGGCAGTGAAGATGTCGCACCCGAAGGGCGGGGTGGCCGAACCGATGGCCGCCTGCAGGGTGACGATGATACCGACATGCACCGGGTCCAGCCCGGCCGCAGCCACTGCCGACTTGAACAGCGGTGTGAGGATGAGGATCACCACAATGGGGTCGACGAACATGCAGCCGATGAAGAAGGACACGGCAATCAACGACA
>DXBL01000049.1 GCA_019116555.1 Candidatus Pseudomonas excrementavium | reverse complement strand
CGCCCAAGGGTCGGTTTTCAATCGTCCATGGGTTCTTCCATGGGCGATTTTTTTTACCCGCAGTCACCCGTCCGACCGGTGACGGCCGGCTTTTTCGTTAGTCTCAATGGACGATGAATGCGCCATGCCCGGCGCGCAACAATCCATTCATGCTTTCAGGCCCTGAATGAGGAGTTGCGGCATGAGTGAGATTCGCGCATTGAGCTATTTTGTAGCGCAGATTGATGATGTGCAGAAGTGGCAGCATTACGCCGAGAACGTGCTGGGCATGATGACCAGCCGCACCTCCGATGGTGCGCTGTATATCAAGATGGACGACCGGCCCTTCCGCATGCTGGTGGTCGAGGGGGCGGAGGATCGCTATCTGGCCTCCGGCTGGGAACTGGCCGGCAAGAGCGCCTTTGACGCCATGCTGCGCAAGCTGGACGATCAGGGCGTCGAGTACAGCCTGGCCGATGCCGCTTTCTGCGCCCAGCGCGGGGTTAACGAGGCCGCGCTGCTGCAGGATCCGGCAGGCAACCGGCACGAACTGACCTGGGGCTACCTGTCCGACTGCGAACCCTTCGTCTCGCCCCAGGGTGTGCCGCGCTTCCTGACCGGTGACATGGGGCTGGGCCACACCGTGCTGCCGACGCCCAACTTCGATGAGTGCGCAGCTTTCTACCGCGATGTGCTGGGCTTCGAGATTTCCGACATCTTCAACTTCCGTCCGGTGCCGGACGCGCCGGCCACCCGTATCCACTTCCTGCACTGCGGCAATGCCCGGCATCACAGCCTGGCGATTGCCGAGTACGACGTACCGAGCAAGTGCGTGCATGTGATGGTCGAGGTGGATTCCATGACCGAGGTCGGTCGTGCGCATGACCGGCGCATCGCCCATCAGGTGCCGCTATCGGCGACCCTGGGTCAGCACCTCAACGACAAGATGACCTCTTTCTATATGAAGACGCCCTCCGGCTTCGACCTGGAGTACGGCTGGGGCGGATTGCAGGTGGACTGGGATCAGCACACCGCCTTTGAATTCACCAAGGTCAGCATCTGGGGTCATGACTTCGGCGCTGGCCAGCAGGAGGAGCAGTAATGAACAAATTGATGACCGCTGCCGATGCCGTAGGCCAACTGCGTGACGGCATGACCATAGGTTTCGGTGGCTGGGGCCCGCGGCGCAAGCCGATGGCGATCGTGCGCGAGATCCTGCGCAGCAATGTGAAGGACCTGACCGTGGTCGCCTACGGCGGTCCGGAAGTCGGCATGCTGTGTGCCGCCGGCAAGGTGAAGAAGCTGATCTTCGGCTTTGCCACCATGGACGCGATTCCTCTGGAGCCGTATTTCCGCAAGGCGCGGCAGGCCGGCACGCTGGATGTGATGGAGCTGGACGAGGGGCTGTTCCAGTGGGGCCTCAAGGCTGCTGCCATGCGCCTGCCGTTCCTGCCGGCCCGTGCCGGTCTGGCCACTGACGTGCTGACCCACAACCCTGAACTGAAGACGATCAGCTCGCCCTATGCCGATGGCGAAGTGCTGCTGGCGATGCCGGCGCTGGAGCTGGATGTGGCCTTCGTTCACGTCAACCGTGCCGATAAGCTGGGCAACACCCTGATCACCGGCAGCGATCCGTATTTTGATCATCACTTTGCCCGTGCCGCCAAACAGTGCTTCGTGTCGGCCGAGGTGGTGGAAGAGCGTTTCGAGCTGGATGCCGCCACTGCCCGCCTGTCGACCTTCGAGCGTTCCATGGTCACCGGCGTGATCGAGGCGCCGCTGGGTGCCCACCCCACCGCCTGCAGCCCGGCCTACGGTTGGGACATGGAGCACCTGAAGGGCTACAGCGACAGTGCCAACGCCGACGACGGCTGGCAGCAATATGTGGACAAGTATGTGAATTGCAGCCAGGCCGAGTACCTGGAGCGCAACGGCGGCGCCGAGCGTGTCAGCAGCCTGCCGATGCCCATTTTCTGAGGAGTGAGACGATGAGTAGCGTTAATTTCAGCCTGGCTGAACTGATGATCGTCGCGGCGTCCGAAGCCTGGCGTGGCAACGGTGAGGTACTGGCTTCGGGGCTGGGTATCATTCCGCGCCTGGGAGCCAGTCTGGCCAAGCTCACGCATTCGCCCGAACTGCTGATGACCGACAGTGAAACGCTGATCGTGGAAGAGCCGATCCCGGTCGGCCCGCGCGGCGATTACGTACCGAAGTATTCCGGCTTCCTGCCTTTTGAGCGGGTGTTCGATGCAGTCTGGCATGGCCGCCGTCACGCCATGGTCGGACCGACCCAGGTCGACCGCTGGGCACAGAGCAACCTGTCGGTGGTGGGTGACTATGCCAAACCCAAGGTCGCTATGCTGGGCGTGCGCGGTTTACCGGGCAACAGCATCAACCACCGGAATTCCTTCTTCATGCCCAATCACACCACCCGCGCCTTCGTATCCGGCGAGGTGGATATGGTGTCGGGTGTCGGCTTCAACCCCGAGCGCTGGGCGCCGGGTATGCGCCGTGACCTGATGAGCATCGGCCTGGTGATCACCGACCTGTGCGTGATGGATTTCAACGGGCCGGACAATGCTGCGCGGGTGCTGTCGCTGCACCCCGGGGTGGATTTCGAACTGGTGCAGGAGCGCACCGGCTTCCCGCTGCTCAAGGCCGATAACATGGGTGTCACCGCAGCACCCACTGCCGAGCAACTGGCCATCATCCAGCGCATGGACCCGCACAACCTGCGTGCCCGCCAGCTCAAGGGCAACCCGATGGGTATCCGTACTGCAGAGGAGGTGCGGGGATGAGTGAATTCGTTCAGCGCGAGGACACGGCGGTCTACGAGACCGACACACCGGTGTCCTACCGGGTAGAGCAGGGCGTGGCGATCGTCACCATGAGCCGCCCGCAGTACAACAACGTACAGAACTCGCAGATGACCTACGCGCTGGACGACTGCTTCCGCCGCGCGATCAATGATGATGAGGTCAAGGTCATCGTGCTGTGTTCCACCGGCAAGCATTTTTCTGCCGGGCACGATATCGGTACCCCGGGACGGGATGTGACCAGGTCCTTCGAGCACAAGCACCTGTGGTGGGATCACACCAACAAGCCGGGTGGCGAGTTCCTCTATGTGCGCGAGCAGGAGGTGTACCTGAACATGTGCCGGCGCTGGCGCGAGATGCCCAAGCCGACCATCGCCATGGTGCAGGGCGGTTGCATCGCCGGTGGCCTGATGCTGGCCTGGGTCTGCGATCTGATCGTCGCCAGTGACGACGCGTTCTTCCAGGACCCGGTGGTACGCATGGGCATTCCCGGTGTGGAGTATTTCGCCCACGCCTTCGAGATGCACCCGCGTATCGCCAAGGAATTCCTCATGCTCGGCGACCGCATGCCGGCGGCCCGTGCCTACGAGCTGGGCATGGTCAACCGGGTGGTGCCCAGGGACGAGCTGCAAAGCGCGACCATGGACATCGCCCAGCGCATCGCCAAGCAGCCGCGCATGGGCCTGGCGCTGACCAAGCAGGCAGTCAACCATATCGAGGATCTGCAGGGCAAGCGCACCGGCATGGAAGCGGTATTCGCCTGGCACCATTTTGCCCATGTGCACAACGAGCAGGTATCCGGTGACAAGCTCGGCGGTTTCGACGGCAAGGCCATGGCTGCGGCGAACAAGGCCCAGGCCGAGCGGGAGCGCGGCTGATGAGTGCTCTGCAAACGCGCCTGACCGAAGCGCTGGGTTGTCGCTATCCCATCGTGCAGACGGCGATGGGCTGGGTGTCCGATGCCAACCTGGTGATCGCCACCACCCGTGCTGGTGGCTTCGGTTTCCTGGCTGGGGCGACCATTGCAGCGGATCAGCTGGAAGGTGAGATCCAGAAGGTGATCGCCGCCACCGGTGGCAGCAACTTCGGCCTGAACTTCCATATGTTCCAGGAAAATGCCGCCCAGTGCGTCGATCTGGCCATCCAGTACCGGCTGCGGGCGGTGAGTTATGGCCGCGGGCCGGACAAGCACACCATCCAGCGTTTCAAGAACGCCGGCGTGCTGTGCATTCCCACCGTGGGTGCGCTCAAGCATGCACTCAAGGCGGTGGAGCTGGGCGCCGACATGATCACCATCCAGGGCGGTGAAGGCGGTGGTCATACCGGTGGCGTGCCGAGCAGCATCCTGTTGCCGCAG
>DXBL01000048.1 GCA_019116555.1 Candidatus Pseudomonas excrementavium | reverse complement strand
GCAACCGACGGTCCGCAGTAGCCCGCCAGCAAGTGCGCCTCTCAACGCAGTGCAGGCTGATGGAAAATCCGCAGTAGCCCGCCAGCAAGTGCGCCTCTCAACGCAGTGCAGGCTGATGGAAAAGCGGTTGGGGGTGGTGCGTCACGGCTTCGCTTCTCTCCCCGTCATCCTTCGCGAAGGCGAAGGATCCACCGGCCGCTCCGAGTCAACCGGAACGATGGATCCTCGGCCTGCGCCGAGGATGACGGGAAGGTGAAGGATGACGAGGAGAGGCGAAGGATGATGGGGTTAAGTGAACAGCATTCCGGCCTCTGCCGAGGACGACGATAAACAAGAGCCAGCGGGTTTGGCTGCGAATACACGGTGATGAGAGGGCGGGTCCGAGGCACCTGGATCAGACCGTCGGTTGCCAAGGATGGCAACCGCGAGCCTCCAGGGATGGATTCACGGCGTGTCTGAGACAGGTGCCTCGGACCTGCCCCAGCACCCAAACAACCAGCACAACGACAACAAAGAATTCGAGGAGTAAACATGACCACCACATTCAACAACGCAGCCGCTCTGGAGCAAGCCGTCGGCCAGAGCCTGGGCGCTACCGAGTGGATCGCCATCGACCAGCAGCGCGTCGATACCTTTGCCGAGGCCACCGGCGATCATCAGTGGATTCATGTCGATCCGCAGAAAGCCAAGGACGGTCCGTTCGGCGGCACCATCGCCCACGGTTACCTGACCCTGTCGCTGGTCAACTACTTCCTGCCGCAACTGATGCAGGTGGAGAACCTGCAGATGGGCGTCAACTACGGATGTGACCGGGTGCGTTTCCCAGCGCCGGTCAGGGTCGGCGCGCGGGTTCGTGGCGCAGGCGAGATTACCCAGGTCGAGGCACTGGCCAACGGTGCGGTACAGGTAGTGGTGCGGGTAACGGTGGAAGTGGAGGGCAGTGAACGGCCCGGCTGCGTCGTCGACACCATCAGTCGCTACACCTTCAATCAGACAGTGTGAGGAAGATCGTCATGCAAGAAGCAGTCATAATCGCTACCGCGCGCACCGCGCTGACCAAGTCGTTCCGTGGTTCCTTCAACGACACCGAGGCCCCGGTACTGGGCGGGCACGTGGTCCGGGCAGTGGTCGAGCGTGCCGGGATCGACCCGGCGGATGTGGGTGATGTGATCATGGGCGCTGCGGTGCAGCAGGGCACCCAGGGCTACAACATCGGTCGTCTGTGTACCTATACCGGTGGCCTGCCGGACACCGTGCCGGGCATGGCGCTGGATCGCATGTGCGCTTCCGGGTTGATGGCGATTGGCGAGGCGGCCAAGGCGATCATCGCCGGTGAGCTGGAGGTGGCGATTGGTGGTGGCGTCGAGTCGTTGTCGCTGACCCAGACCAAGCACAAGAATGCCTACCGGGCCCGCTCCGAAGCGGTGATGGAAGTGGCCCCGGCGGCCTATATCCCGATGATCGAAACCGCGGAAATCGTTGCTGAACGTTACGGTATCAGCCGTGCGGCGCAGGATGAATACTCGCTGCAGAGCCAGCAGCGTACCGCCGCGGCGCAGCAGGCCGGGTTGTTCGATGACGAAATAGTGCCGCTGACGGTCAACAAGCTGGTGTTCGACAAGGAAGGCAAGCCAGCCGGTCATGAGCAGGTCACCGCCGGGCGTGACGAATGCAACCGGCCGAGCACTACCCTGGAAGGCCTGCAGGGGCTGGCTCCGGTGTGGAAGGATGGAGAGTGGATCAAGCAGGGCCAGCATATCACCGCCGGTAACGCCTCGCAGTTCTCCGACGGTGCCGCCGCCTGTCTGCTGATGAGCCGCGAGCAGGCCGAGCGCCGTGGCCTCAAGCCGCTGGGTACCTACCGGGGTATCGCCGTGGCCGGCTGCAAGCCCGAGGAGATGGGTATCGGGCCGGTGTATGCCATTCCCAAGCTACTGCAGCGTTTCAACCTCACGGTCGAGGATATCGGCCTGTGGGAAATCAACGAAGCCTTCGCCAGCCAGGTGCTGTACTGCCGTGATCACCTGGGCATTCCCAATGACCGCCTCAACGTCAATGGCGGCGCCATTTCCATCGGCCACCCGTTCGGCATGAGCGGTGCGCGCATGGTCGGCCATGCGCTGCTCGAGGGGCGCCGCCGCGGTGTGCGTTATGTGGTGGTTTCGATGTGCATTGGTGGCGGGATGGGTGCTGCCGGGCTATTCGAGTTGGATTGAGAGATAACTGTCTTCCCGAGGGCCCGCATTCTGCGGGCTCTTTCACTTCGGGCCTTACCCGCTCTGCGGCACGCATCCCGGCCGTTTTTGAGATCCGTCAAAGACATAAGCCATTTGGACGATGTTGGCAGGCAGCCTGCTGGACCACCATCCAATCACTCGCTGTGCTGTCTTTATGTCTCGAGCATGAACAGCTGCAGATTCATAAGAACAACAGGTGCCCTGCCAAGGGACACCCACAGGTTGGATTGAGCCCATGAGTAAATTGATCAGCTATTCCTTCTGTCTTGTCGTCATCGCCCTGGTGGCGTACGCCTTCTCGCCGCGTCAGCAGACCGATGGTCAACAAGTAAAACTCGACCTGGCACGCCTGCAGATCAACGACCTGGTACGGCTGGATGACCGGGTTATCGCGGTAGGAGAGCGCGGCACCATTATCGTCAGCGATGATCTTGGTGAATCCTGGCGTGAGACTCACGGGGATGACCAGCTACCCGTAACCCTGACCGGAATCAGCTCGTTGGGCGGCGATATGCTGCTGGCTGTGGGGCATGACGCGGTACTCATGCGCAGCGATGACGCGGGTGATACCTGGGAGGTAACGATGCAGGACCAGGAGCTGGGCGAGCCGTTGCTGGGCGCCTGGAGCGCGGATGGCGAGCGCATCTTCGCCTACGGTAGTTTCGGCAAATTCTTCAGCTCCGGTGATCGCGGCCAGAGCTGGCAGGAGCGCGAACTGGATATTCATGGTGAGCATCTGAACGACATGGCCGGAGATGGGCCACGCCTGCAGATCATGGTGGGTGAGATGGGGTTGGTGCTCCGCAGCCAGGACCAGGGCGCGAACTGGGAACGGATCGAGCCTTTCTACCGGGGCTCGCTGTTCGGCGTGGCCTATCTGGGTGAAGCCGTCTGGGTTACCTATGGCATGCGCGGACACGTCTTCGTCAGCCGGGATGATGGTGAGAACTGGAGTCAGGTCGAGCTACCGCATCGGCTGCCGCTCTACGGCCACGCTCAAGATGCGTCCGGCCTGGTGATCGTGGGCACTGGCGGCGCCTATGTTCAGATTTCACGCACTGGCGAACTCAAGGACACCGGCTACCTCAGCGGGCTGGGTACCTTGACCTCCGCCGTGGTATTGCCGGGCGGCGAGCTGTTTGTCGCCGGCCAGCGCGGTCTGCTGCAGCAGGACCGTGGTTATCTCGCTGTCATCGGTCAATAAGGGGGCATCATGGCCAAGCATAGTCAGATGGTGGCGCGTTGGGTGGAGTCCATGGCGGATGGTCTGCTCGGCAACCGCAAATTCTTTCTCACGATTTTCGTACTCATTACCCTGGGGCTGGGTTACAGCGCCACGCAGATCAAGTTGGACCCGGGCTTCAACAAGCAGATCCCGGTCACCCACCCCTACATGGAAAACTATCTGCATTACAGCGAGACCTTCAGTGGCGCCAACACCATCCTGGTGAGTGTCAACTGGAAGGGCGAAGGGGATATCTACAACGCCGAATTCCTCGATGTGCTGCGGCAGGTCACTGATGAAGTGTTCTTTATTCCCGGTGTACGCCGGGCCAGTGTGCGCTCGCTGTTCACTCCGGATGTACGTTATGTGGAGATTTCCGAGGACGGCTTCGTCGGCGATGTGGTAATCCCGCCACACTTTTCCGGCACCCCCGAAGACCTGGACCAGGTACGCAGCAACACCGCGCGATCCGGCGAGATCGGCCGGCTGGTAGCCAACGATCTGAGCGCGGCGATTGTCAATGCCGAGCTTCAGGAGTTCAATCCGGAAACCGGCGAACGGATTTCCTATACCGAGATCGCCGGCGAACTGGAAGATATCCGCACCCGCTTTGAAACTGACAATATCGAGATCAATATCGTCGGTTTCTCCAAGCTGACCGGTGAAGTGATCGATGGCCTGCTGACGGTGATCGGTTTCTTCGCCATCGCCTTCATCATTACCGCGCTGATGCTGTGGGTGTATACCCGCTCGGTGGTGCAGACCATCGTTGCGCTCTGCGTGGCGCTGGTGCCGGTGATCTGGCTGCTGGGTGTGCTGCCGCTCATTGGCATGGGGATCGACCCGTTGTCGATCCTGGTGCCGTTCCTGGTATTCTCGATCGGTGTTTCCCACGCAGTACAGATGACCAACGCCTGGAAACAGGACATCCTCGGCGGGCATAACTCCCTTGAAGCGGCCCGGGTCTCCTTCTGCACGATCTTTATCCCCGGCGCACTGGCGCTGCTGATGAACGCGCTGGGTTTCGGCGTGATCATGCTGATCGACATCCCCATCGTGCACGAGCTGGGTCTGACCGCCTGTATCGGTGGTCTGCTGATGATCGTGACCAACAAGATGATGCTGCCGATCATCCTGTCCTATCTGAAGCTGGATCGGCGCGCCTATGAACAGCGTGCGCTTAACGCTGATGGTAAACACGCACTCTGGTGGCGGCTGTCGGTACTGGCCACGCCGAAGGCGGCCCTGGGCGTGTTCGCCATCAGTCTGGTGCTGTTGGTGGCCGGGGCATGGAAGAGCCGCGACTTGATCGTGGGTGATGTCGGTGTCGGTGCTCCGGAGCTACGCGAAGACTCGCGCTATAACCAGGACAATGCGCAGATTTCCGGCAGCTATTCAATCGGCCTGGATGTGCTGTCCATTTACCTGGAAAACGACATCGAGGAAGCCTGTCTGGATGCCGACGTCATGCGGGCGGTCGAAGAGCTCGACTTCCACGCCCGCAGCATCAACGGTGTCAACTCGGTACACAGCGTGGCGGGTATGGGCAAGGTGTCCATCGCCGGGAACAATGAAGGCAACCCGCGCTGGGCGGCGATTCCCGGTTCCTCCCGGGGCCTGATGCCCGGTTCGCGAGCCTATTCCAGTTCCCACGGCCTGGTGGTCGATGGCTGCCAGACCATGCAGGTGCTGCTGTTTCTGACGGACCATGAAGGCGATACCATCGCGCGGGTAACCGAGCAGGTGGAACATATCATTGCCAACATCGATGAGCCCAAGGTCGATTTCAGAATGGCCGGCGGCAATATTGGCGTCATGGCCGCGTCCAACGAGGCGGTGCAGAAGGCCGAGGTGCAGATGCATGGCTCGCTGCTGCTGGCGGTGGCGCTGTTCTGTTGGTTGACCTTCCGCTCCGTACGGGCGGTGTTGTGCCTGCTGGTCCCGCTGGCGATCGTCGCCACGCTGTGTAACGCGGTCATGGCGATATTCGGTATTGGCCTCAAGGTCGCCACGTTACCGGTCATGGCGTTGGGGGTGGGCGTTGGCGTGGATTACGGCATCTATCTCTATGAGCGCATGCAGCATGAACTGGCCATGGGCAAGGATGTGCGTACTGCCTTCTATGAGGCGATGTGCCAGCGGGGTACGGCTGCGCTATTCACCGCGGTCACCATGTCGGTAGGTGTCGGCACCTGGGTGTTTGCACCGCTGAAATTCCAGGCCGATATGGGTGTGCTGCTGGCCTTCATGTTCCTGGTCAACGTATTCGGTGCGATCTTCCTGTTGCCGGGGCTGGCGGCCTGGTTCAACCGCAGCAAGCCGCTGGTGAAAGTGCAGGCGGCCTCGTCGGCGCCCCACGACCTGATGCCGGCGAGCAGTCTGTGAGATAGCCATGAGCGCTGATAAAAGTCGCCTGCAGATGGAAGTCTCATCCTTCGATCTGCTGTTGGGTGAGCTCTACGATGCGGCCATGGATGACCACAGCTGGAGCCGCTACCTGACGCACGTGCAGCAGCTGCTCAAGGCCAACTATGTCACCCTGATCCTGCGTACCCCGCAGGATTCGGATCAGGGATTGATGCTGGTGATAGGCGATCTGGTAGGCCAGGGGACCATCTCCTACATCACCTATCCGCGCTCGGAGACCCCCTTTGTCAATTGCCCCGTGAACCAGGTGTTCACTGTCACCGACCTGATGAGCCTGAACAGTTGGCGCGAGTCGGATTATTACCGCCAGCACTGCATAGCCCAGAATGTGTTTCATGTTCTGGGCGTGGATATCTCGCCACCCAGCGGCGGTGTGTTCCGCTTCCGGGTGACCCGTCCGGAATCCCAGGAGGATTTTTCTGCGGCCGATCGGATGTTTTGCGATGCCCTGATTCCGCATATGAGCCGGGCATTGCATATCCACAGCATGCTCGGCCATCGGCACTCCCTCAGTACGCTCTACGCCCAGGCCATGGGGCGCCTGAGCATCGCCACGCTGATTCTCGATGGTGACGGCCATATTCTGGAAACCAATCAGGTCGCCCGGGAGATGCTCGCCGCCGGTGACGGGTTGAAAGTGGTCGGCGGGCGGCTGGAGGCCAGCTACCCCGGCGACAACAAGCGGTTGTACAAATCCATCCGCAACGCCAGTTCCATGGCGGCGGAGGGGCGGGTAGCCCTGGCCGAAGCACTATCGATCGCCCGTCCGTCGGGGCAGGTGAGCCTCGGCATCGTGGTCGAACCGGTTCCGCAACAGGAATGGAACGAGGGTGACAGCCAGCCGGCGGTGGTGATCTACAGCCGCGATGCGGTCGGCCAGGCCATGCTCAGCACGGCGGTGACCCGCCAGGTATTCGGCTTCACCCCATCGGAATCGGCCTTGGCCATGGAGTTGGCCAATGGTCTGTCGCTGGAAGAAGCCGCCAGTTCACTGGGTATCCGGCGTAACACGGCCAGAGCGCATCTGCGAGCGATTTTTTCCAAGACCGGAGTACGTCGACAGACTGAACTGGTCCGCCTGATTCTCAATAGTGTGGTGACACTGGGACAGGCATGATCGAACGCATGAATGATGGGTTTCAATACTTTGTTTGAGCACGGAAACGCGCTAGCTTGACGGACAGGAAGTCAGACATCACCCATCTGGGTGTTTCGATGAAGATAAAAACAAACTTCCGTAGTTAAGGGATGAGATCGCACAATGACAACAATAAGCACAACGGCACAATTTCAATCTGTAAATACCGTACTGTCACTGGATGATTATGATCGGATCGTGGGTTACATCCATGATGGCGCGCTGGAAACCGACCAGCTTTCCGAAGCGTTGGAAGAGCTGCGGCTGCTGTTCCAGGCCAACTACGTGGTATTGATTCTGCGCATTCCAGGGGTCGAGGATATTGGCCTGATGCTGGTGGCAGGTGAGCTGGAAGGCCGTGGCACGGTCAAGTACTTCCGCTATCTGCACAGCGACACGCCATTCTCCAACATGCCGGCGGACACGGTATTCACCGTGGACGATGTGATGACTGCCAAGGAATGGGAAAACAGTCCCTATTATCGCGACTACAGCAGACTGAACGATGTGTACCATGTGATGGGTGCCGATATTTCAACTCTCGACGCCGGCGTCTTGCGGTTTCGCATTACCCGCAGCCACAGCCAGCCGGCGTTTTCCGCGGAGGACAAGCAACTCTGTTCGCGACTGGTACCGCATTTGCGTCGCAGTCTGCATGTGCATAACCTGCTGGGCCGCAGCGAGTCGCTGGGCAACCTCTACGCCGATGCGGTGAACCGGTTGTCGATCGCCACTCTGGTACTGGATGAATCCGGCAGTGTGCTGCAGCTGAACGATGTAGCGCGGGAGCTGCTCAGTCACGCCGACGGCCTGAAGCTGGTCGGCTCGCGCCTCGAAGCCAACTACCCCAGCGACAACCGTGAACTGCATAAGCTCATCAAGGATGCCCTGGTTTCCAAGGATGCCATCCAGCCCCATGAAACCCGCGAGGCCCTGTCCATCGCTCGACCTTCCGGCGAGGTCAGCCTGGGGGTGGTAGTGGAGCCCATCCCGGGCCCGGATTGGGCCGAGGGGCGTGGCCAGCCGGCGGTGATGGTGTATATCCGCGACGCTGTAGGCAAATCCCAGGTGGACAACCGCGTGGCCAAGGAGCTGTTCAATTTTACACCGGCGGAAACGGTGCTGGCCCTGCAGTTGGCCAATGGCCTGTCACTGGAGGAAGCGGCGGAGAATCTGGGCATCATGCGCAACACCGCCCGGGCGCACCTGCGGGCGATCTTCTCCAAGACCGGTGTTCGCCGCCAGGCGGAACTGGTGCGCATCATGCTCAATAGCGTGGTCTCGCTGGGCCGGGGTGATGTGACGCCCCTGGGCAACCGGGCGGCGGTAATCGCCCAGCCCCAGCTGCGCTCGTTGCACTGCCGCTGAGCAGCGTATTGCATAATTGTCGGCCAGGGATAGCCGAGTATGAAAAGCACGGAGGGCTTGTCAGGTTGGCCTATGGCCAACCGTCAATAACGATAAAAAGCCGGCTTAGCCAAGCCAAAGGCATGAGGTTGCCACCAGATGACAATAACAACTACGTCTACGATTACAGCGTTGCCCATCGATCAGTCTCTGTCGCTGGATGATTACGATCGTATTATTGGCCAGATCCAGGATGGCGCGTTGGAAACCGAACAGCTGTCGCTGGCACTGGACGCGCTGCGCAGTCTGTTCCAGGCCAACTATGTCAGTCTTATCCTGCGCGTCCCCAATGCTGACAGCATGGGCATTACCCTGATTTCCGGGCAGCCGGAATGGGCAGGCAAACTGGCCTATTTTCCTGATTATCGTTGGGATGCACCGCTCGGTAGCATGCCGCCCGATCAGGTATACAGCATGGATCAGCTGATGAGCCGCGAAGAGTGGGAAAGCAGTACCTGCTACCGCCATTACAGCCAGCCCAACGACGTCTATCACATCATGGGCGCCAATATCGCCACTGCCGATGCGGGCGTGCTGGGCTTCCGTATCACCCGTAGTCAACGCCAGCCGGCCTTCTGTGAACAGGACAAGGCGCTGTGCTTGCGGCTGCTGCCGCACCTGCGGCGCAGCCTGCATGTGCATAACCTGCTGGGACGCAGCGAGTCGCTGGGCAACCTGTATGCCGAGGCGGTCAGTCGCCTATCGGTGGCCACCCTGGTACTCGATGCGTCGGGCAGCGTGCTGCAACTCAACGACGTGGCCCGGGAGTTGCTCGGCCATGCCGACGGCCTGAAGCTGGTCGGCTCGCGGCTGGAAGCCAGTTACCCCAGTGATAACCGGGAGCTGCACAAACTGATCCGTGATGCGGCGGAGTCCAAGGACGTGCCGCAGCCACGGGAAGCCCGCGAGGCACTGTCGGTCGCCCGGCCTTCCGGCGAGGTCAGTCTGGGCGTGGTGGTCGAACCCATCATTGGCGCAGAGTGGGCGGAGGGGCGAGGCCAGCCGGCGGTCATGGTGTATATCCGCGATGCGGTGGGCAGGTCCCAGGTGGATAACCGCATAGCCAGGGAGCTGTTCAACTTCACCCCCGCGGAAACCGCCTTGTCGCTGCAACTGGCCAATGGTTTGTCACTGGAGGAAGCCGCGGAGGAACTGGGCATTGCGCGTAACACCGCTCGGGCCCATCTGCGGGCAATCTTCTCCAAGACCGGCGTGCGCCGCCAGGCCGAACTGGTACGGGTCATGCTTAATAGCGTGGGTTCGCTGGGGCGCGGCAATAATGTCAGCCCCCTGGACAAGCCCATCCATGTGATCAGGCGGCCGCTGTTGCGCAGTGCCTGACGCACTTGCTGGCCAGGGAAGGTCAGCAAGGTTCTGATCAGCGTCCTTGGGTTACTTTTTCTACTGTTGCTGGTGCAAACTCGGAAAAAACATCATCCAGGTTGTCCAGGGCGAAGCAACGTTGTTCCACCTGATAGTCCTTGCAGTGGATCTTCTGCAACAGATGGGCGGTTTTTCTTGCCAATACCTGAGGTTCGAAGCGTTTAAGCTGGCGTTTCACTTCGATGACCAGGATATATTTCTGCAGATCGTTTATGGCGACAATATCTATTTCGTTCTCGCCTTTGTTGTCCCAGTAACCACCCATACGATTGAAACGTCCTGACTGGGCCAACAGTGTGGTGAACAGGTTTTCCAGTTGCATGCCGGAGAAAGTCGCAAAGTCCCGCTCCAGCAGTTGGTGAATGTAGGCAAAGTTCTCCAGTTCGATGGCGCTACGATTGGCATGAATAAAGTAGAACCAGAATGTCAGGAAAGGATCAATCAGCTTGTAGCGTACATCGCGTGAATTTTCCCTGGCGTGTATCGGGCGTTGTTTGGCTATGACGGCAAAATCCGCCTCCAGCTTTTCCAGCACGGGGCCAACCCCCATATCCAGATAGCTTTCAATGCGCGCGCGTGAGGTATAGCCTTGGGCAATGGCAGCCAGCACATCAAAATAGGTACGATGTTCGCTGCCAAAATCCTCGACCAGCCGGTGCAATCCTTCCTCGATAAGAGGGGAAGAGGACGAAATGAGCTGGTTAAAGGTGTTTTCTCTCGCGTGCAGCAACCATTCCAGATATTTGGGGATCCCGCCTGACAGGCACCACCACAGCAGGAGTCGCTCGGGGGTGTAGAGGTTGTTATCCAGCATGATTTGCCGGACAAAAATCGGGCTGAGCGGCTGGATCTTGAAGAAATGATCGTCGCGGTTGAGCAGGGGCTGCTTGTCTCCCTTGAACAGGCGGATCATCAGGCTATATAGCGAGCCACAACAAACCCAGTGCAGCTGGGTTTGCTGCTTATAGTGGTCCCAGAGGTTCTGCAGGTCAGAGAACAGGCCTGGATTCACTCGCTCGATGTCCTGAAATTCATCAACGACGAGGGTCAGCGGTCGATGCCTGGCGAAATCAAACAGGAACTCGAAGATATCCCTCAATGCGGCGGGATGAAAGAACCTTACGTTGAGCTGGTTGCGAATGATGCCCGCAAACTCGTCGACCAGTGCTGCTTCATTTTTGCGACTGATAAACAGGTAGAGAAAACTGTCCTGCTGGAGGGAAAAAGCCTCGTTCAGCAAGCGGGTTTTACCGACGCGCCGGCGCCCGACCACTACCGATAGCTGACCCTTGCTCTGTTCCAGTCTGGCTGAGATGGCGCGCAGCTTCGCCAATTGTGGCTCTCGATTGTAAAAGGTTTCCATGCTATCTCGTAGTGTTCAAGCTATTACTGTACAAAAAAATACAGTAAGTGAGAGGAGGTTACAAGGGCGATCCGTTTTTCGGGATACAGACGCGCTGCTGGCTCCTAGTCTGCGCAGACGATGAGCACCACGCTGCATCTTCCGATACTGCTCCTCAGCATAGCCTCAGGCAATCCAGGAGCAGAAAATGAGCAAGGTGGTACTGATCAC
>DXBL01000047.1 GCA_019116555.1 Candidatus Pseudomonas excrementavium | reverse complement strand
TGGAAATCATCCCATACGATCCGGATCGCTACCCCGAGCAACAGGAAGGCGCTACTCCGGAAAGCCAGCACTTCCTATATGATCGCGATACTGGAGCTCAGGCCTTCGTTGTGCATAACGACAAGATGGTGCTGATCTCCATTCGGGGAACAACGCCTTGGAAAGATATCGCTGTAGACCTGGATGCCAGACAAGTTCCGATTGAAGGCGGTGTCGGGCAGGCACACCGTGGTTTCCATCATTCTTTCCAGGCGATAAAGCAGTTCGTCGGCGATTATCTGGTAGATTTTTATACCGGCGAGCAGACACTGCTTGTTTGCGGCCATAGCCTCGGTGGTGCGGTCGCACTGCTCTTGGCTGAATGGTTAAGAAATACGCCGGCAAAACCCAAGGTAATGCTCTATACCTTCGGCGCTCCACGCGCAGGCGATAGCGCCTTTGTTGCCAGCGCCGGGGATCTGGTTCATCACCGGCTGGTCAATCACAACGATATGGTACCGGGTGTGCCGTACCGCTGGATGGATGCGGAATGGAAAATGGTCGTGCCCGCCACCGCCATGCTGCTGGGCTCGCTGGCACAACCGATTCAGGCCATATCGCTGTTTCTGGCCGGTCTGATCAATCTGCGGGGTGATCCTTATGAGCACCATGGCAACCAATATCATTTCATTCCACGCCAACCCGGCTCCGGCAGCGCAACGGCGCTGCTCTGGCAACCGCAAAGCAGTGCAATCGCGGATGAGGCCTGCGCACGCTGCGCCAGTGTCCTCGCGCTGGAAAAGGATATGCCCAAACGCGCAAATACCATTCGCCAGATATTCTCTCTGGACCAGCACTCCAGCGATGGCGGCTACTGCCGCGCCGCGCTGACCACGCTGCTGCGCTGGAACGCCAGCCTCTCACGTAACGGAGAGCTGTTTACCCAGGAAGAAAAGAACGCGCTGCGGCCGCGGCTGGATACCTTCATCCACGAGCTGGCGAAATGGGAGCCGGGTACCCTTCCGGATACCAAGCGCGAAGTGCAGGTACGCTTCGATAGCCGGTTCTATCGCATGCCGGATACCGAACTGCGTGCCCTGTACCACGATGGCGTATTGAAAGGCAGAGAGGAACAGCGGATGCAGCTGGCCGATCTTAGCCGGGCTCGCCAACGTTTGCTGGCCCAGTCGGAGCAACCTGTCACCGCCGAAGCCGTGTTTGGGGATCTGGTAGGCCGGGAAGATGTATTGGCGCTGTTTGCAGAATGGCGGCAAATCCAGCAGAACAGGGAGGCTGAGCTTTTGGCCATGCCCCTTGTTCGAACTGGGGTCAGTTACGCTTGAGACAATATTGTTGATCCCATTGGATAATAGATCGGCTTACATCACCATGCTCCCGCTCAAAACGGCCAGAACATCGGAATGAAAATCACCCCCAGCACCCAGAAAATCAGGTTCAGCGGCAACCCGACCTTGATGAAGTCGACGAAGCGGTAGCCGCCGGCGCTGTAGACCATGGTGTTGGTCTGATAGCCGACCGGGGTGGCGAAGCTGGTGGAGGCGGCGAAGGTGACGGCGATGAGGAAAGGGGTCGCATCCACGCCCATCAGCTTGGCCGTCGACATGCCGATGGGGGTAAGGATGACTGCGGCTGCGGCATTGCTCATGAATTCCGTGAGCAGCAGCGCCATCAGGTAGAGCACCGCCAATACCACCAGCGGCCCCAGATGACTGACCAGGCCGAGGCTGTTGGCGACGATAAACTCCGCTGCGCCGCTCTGACTCATGGCTACCCCCAGGGGCAACAGACCGGCCAGCAGGATGATGATGCGCCAGTCGATGGCATCGTAGACCTCATCCGCATCCAGGCAGCCGGCCAGGGTCATGGCCACTGCACCGACCAGAGACGTGATGGCGATGGGTGCCCAGCCGAGGGCAGAGATGCCAATCACCAGGACCATGGTGATCAGCGCAAAGGGTGCGCGCCAACCCATAGGTTTGTCTGCGTCGCGCTGGCTCAGCACGATCACGTTGCTATCCTTGCGCAATGCCGGCATTTCGCCCTCCGGCATTAACATCAGCAAGACATCACCGACGTTCAATCGCACATTTTTCAACTGATCACGCAGTACCTGGCCACGGCGGTGGACCGCCAGTACGGTGGCATTGTGTTGCCAGCGCCGGTCGAGCATGGCCAATGTGTTGCCGATAACCTGCGAGCGCGGCGCGATCATCACCTCGGTCAGCACCTGCTGGGTGCCCTCTTCGAGGTTGCGGGCCTTGAGCTTGAATTCGGAATCAATTTCCAGGCCGGTCTGATTCTTGAGTTCATCCAGTTTTGACCAATCGCCCCGTGCCAGCAGAATGTCGCCTTCTTCCAGCGTCTGCGATCGGGGTGACCACACCTTCTCATCGCCGCGCAGCAGTTCCAGAACGAATACGCCGAACTCTTCTCCCAGCTTGGCTTCGCCGACGGAGGTGCCGATCAGCGAGGAGTCGGGCATCACCCGTAGTTCGGTAATGTACTTGCCCAGTTCGTAGTGTTCGACCAGCTCGGTAGCCCGGGTAGACGGCAGGAGCCAGCGACCCAGCGTCAGCAGGTAGACGCAGCCGGCGACAAAGCAGATCACGCCCAGCGGGGTGAATTCGAACATGCTGAAACCGGGATGACCCAGGTCCCGCGCCATGGCATTGACCAGCAGGTTGGTCGAGGTGCCCACCAGGGTACAGACGCCGGCCACCTGCGAAACATAGGACAGGGGGATCAGCGCCCGCGAGGCGGACATGCCGATGGCGGCGGTGGCAGTCATGACGATGGGCATGAACACGGCCACTACCGCTGTGTTGTTGACGAAGGGGGCGACTACGGCCAGCACCCCAAACAGGGTAAGCAGAAACAGAAAGGGCGACTTGGCCTTGCTCAGCAGGCGTCCGATGCCGGACAGCGCTCCGCTGTTCTGTAGCCCGGCAGCCAGAATGAACATGGCCGCCACGGTGATCGTCGCCTGATTGCTGAACCCGCTCAGGGCTTCCCCAGGATTGACCAGGCCCAGAATGGCCAGGCCGGACAGCACCAGCAGCGCGACGGCGTCGATACGTAGTTTTTCCGTGGCAAACAGTACGATCGCCACGACTGCGATCCCCAATACCAGCGCTATCTCTATTGTCATTCTTGTTCCTTGAAGGCGGTTCGAAGCCAGGCTTTGCCAGGCAGTTGCACGATAGCCGTCATCCGTTTGGCTGTACAGCCGTCAAAGCGCCTCGGTTCGGCTGCTCGGGCTGTCTATCCTGCATGTCTGGCCGGGTGCGTTGAATCTGTCGTTATGCAGACTGCGTCACACTGCCTGGCGCGCCGGATATGGGATAATGCGCGGCATACGGATTCCTGTACCCACAAGCCAAGGAGGCACCTGCGATGAATCTGATCAGCTATGCGCCCACGGCCTTTTCATCTGCCCGGCTCCCGGGCCTTGCGGCCGCGAGTTCTGGCAGCAAACCGCTGAAACGGGGCGGATGGCGTATGCCCTGGGGTAATACCCGGCAGGTCGTTCCTGATTTCCTCATGAGTCCGTCCCCGACGGAGCTGCGCCGGGAAGTGCTTGAAGAGCATGATCGCATGATCAATCCCGGCGAAGGGGTGCTCAAGGTGCAGGCTGAGTTTCATAACCACCTCACCCATGAATACCTTCGTTTTGCTCCTTACGCGCTGAGTAGCCGTTTGCTGAGGGGCATAAAGCTATGGAGCAAGCTGGCTTTCTGGTTTCTGGCTGTTATGGGGTTGTGGGTCACGATTACCGGAACCTGGAACGCAGAGGAAGAACGCCTGCGAACTTTTCTAGCCTTCTTTCTGTTTACCGTCGTGCTGACATTTCCCAGCCTCGTCGGATGGGGAGTGTCCGCATTTCTGCTGAGCAGGTTCTTTGCATGCCTAATCCGGCCGACCAGAGGGCCTGCATGGGAGCTGAGTCGCCGTACGGGGATGGTTACGCTGTTCAAATACCGCGGCAAACAGGTCCTCACCCATAGTGCGCCTTTTCATGAGTTCGATGCCTATATCCGAACCCGCAGGGGTAATCACGAGTTCTGGTTGGAGCACCGCTATTCGAATGCAGCCATATCCTTTCTTCCGATTTGTGGGCCGCGTCCCTGTTTTGTGAGCCTGTGGGCGCTGTGGGACTTCCTCCAGAACTATATGGATACCAGCCAGCCGCTGCCGGATGTGCCTGGACTGGAAAGGTATCGCGGGAATGATCCGACGACGGTGAAGCATGACGGAGAGACTGGGCGCGACCCCAGGTGCTGGGTCGATATGGATGATGAAAGTTTTTGGCAGGCGCGGGTGTCCATGGAGGAGAGTGTGGAGGCGCTGGATACCGATTCGCGGCCCGATCTGATGGCGCGGTACGTGAAGTTTACCTAGGGAATCATGATGCCGAAGCAGGTTGCGGGAAACCATACGGGGCAGAAACGACAAAGCCGAGCATCGGCTCGGCTTTGTCTTGAATTGGTGCCCAGGAGAAGACTCGAACTTCCACGGCCGTGAGGCCACTAGCACCTGAAGCTAGCGTGTCTACCAATTTCACCACCTGGGCGTGCCATTCGATCTTGCATTGCCGCTACTTTACTGGCTTCGCTCGATCATGCCGACAGGGCATTTGCTGCTTTAACTGAAAAACCGGACTTGCGTCCGGTTTTCGGAATTGGTGCCCAGGAGAAGACTCGAACTTCCACGGCCGTGAAGCCACTAGCACCTGAAGCTAGCGTGTCTACCAATTTCACCACCTGGGCATGTCACTTGACACGTCTGCTATGCTGAACCGATCTGGCTCGCAATGCAACCGATGTCGTGTTGACGGCGCGAATGATACGCAGCAGGAAAAACCTTGTAAACCCCTGTTTGCAAAAAAATTATCCCTTTTGAAATAAGGTGCAAGAAATCGCGTTTCGCGGTTCAATAGGCGTCTATGACGAAAAAGACCAAACCCCAAGCCTCGATGCCTGCATCGAGCAAAGCTGCCGACCCGCACTCTGCAGGTTCGACCAGCTGGATCGATATGGATCCGGCCGCCAAGCGTGAAGCAGAGAAATACGAAAACCCCATCCCCAGTCGCGAACTCATCCTCAAGTTGTTGGCCGAGCGCGGCGCTCCCGCGACCCGGGCGCAATTGCAGCAGGAGTTCGGGCTGCATGATGAAGACGGCATCGAAGCCCTGCGCCGCCGCCTGCGTGCGATGGAGCGTGATGGCCAGCTGATCTATACCCGCCGAGGCGCCTACGCGCCAGTGGACAAGCTCGATCTGATCAGTGGTCGGGTGCAGGGCCACCGCGACGGCTTCGGCTTTCTGGTGCCCGACGATGGTGGCGAAGACCTGTTCCTCGGCCCCTCGCAGATGCGCATCGCTTTCGATGGCGACCGCGTACTGGGGCGGGTTACCGGTGTCGACCGCCGTGGCCGTAGTGAAGGTGCCATTGTCGAGGTCATCGAGCGGGCCCATGAGCTGCTGGTCGGCCGTTACTATGAAGAAGGCGGCATCGGCTTCGTTGCCGCAGACAATGCCAAGATCAAGCAGGAAGTGCTGATTGCACCCGGTTGCTCCGGTGGCGCCAAGCAGGGCCAGTACGTGGAAGTGAAGATCACCCAGTGGCCGACCATGAGTCGTCAGGCCCAGGGTGAGGTGATAGAGGTGGTCGGCGACTACATGGCGCCCGGTGTGGAAATCGAAGTGGCACTGCGCAGCTACGATATTCCCAGCGTCTGGCCCCAGGAAGTGCTGGACGAAGCCGCGCGCCTGGCTGATCACGTATCCGAGAAGGACAAGCTCAAGCGGGTCGACCTGCGCCATCTGCCCCTGGTCACCATCGACGGCGAAGACGCCCGTGACTTCGATGATGCCGTGTATTGCGAACCGCGCAAGGCGAGTGGCTGGCGACTGTTCTCCGGTGGCTGGAAGCTCTACGTGGCAATTGCCGACGTATCCCATTACGTTCCGCTGGGTTCGGCGCTGGATGCCGAAGCCGAGCTGCGCGGCACCTCGGTGTACTTCCCCAGTGAAGTGATTCCGATGCTGCCCGAGGCCATTTCCAACGGCCTCTGTTCGCTGATGCCGGATGTGGATCGCCTGGCCATGGTCTGTGAAATGACCATCTCCAAGAGCGGTGAGCTGACCGACTTCCAGTTCTACGAGGCGGTTATTCACTCCCATGCGCGCCTGACCTACAACAAGGTCTCCAGCATGCTGGAGCATCCGCGCAGTCGTGAGGGCAAGGCCCTGAGCGCTGAGTACGCCGAGGTGCTACCGCATCTGAAGCACCTGTACGAGCTGTACCAGGCGCTGGCCAAGGCTCGCCAGGGTCGCGGCGCCATCGATTTCGAGACCACCGAAACGCGCATGCTGTTCGGCGAAGACCGCAAGATCACCGAGATCCTGCCGACTACCCGCAACGATGCGCACAAGATCATCGAGGAATGCATGCTGTGCGCCAACGTGGCCACCGCACGCTTCCTGCAGGAGCTGGACATTCCGGGGCTGTACCGGGTGCATGACGGTCCCAAGCCGGAGAAGGTCGAGCGCCTGCGCCAGTTCCTCGGTTCCATGGGATTGTCGCTGACCCGCAAGAAAGGTGACCCGACTCCCGAGGACTACGCTGCGGTGCTGGCCAAGGTGCAGGACCGGCCCGACGCCCAGTTGATCCAGACGGTGATGCTGCGCTCGCTGAGCCAGGCGGTGTATACCCCACACAATGCTGGCCACTTCGGCCTGAATTACGAAGGCTATACGCACTTCACCTCGCCGATCCGGCGTTATCCCGATCTGCTGGTGCACCGCGCCATCCGCTCGGTGATCCGTTCGCGCAAGAAGACCGACCTGGTGCAGCGCAGTGGTGCTGGCGTGCTGCCCAAGGCCGCCATCTATCCATACGATCTGGCGGCACTGGAGAAGCTGGGTGAGCAGTGCTCGCAGAACGAGCGGCGGGCCGATGAGGCGACCCGTGATGTGGTCAGCTGGCTCAAGTGCGAATTCATGCAGGATCGCGTCGGCGAGAACTTCGACGGCCTGGTCACGGCAGTCACCGGATTCGGCCTGTTTGTCGAGCTGACCGATATCTATGTAGAAGGCCTGGTGCATATCACCGCCTTGCCGGCGGACTATTACGACTTCGATCAGGTGCATCATCGCCTGGTGGGCGAGCGTTCCGGTCGGATTTATCGATTGGGTGATTCGATTCGCGTACAGGTGGCGCGGGTGGATCTGGATGAGCGCAAGATCGACTTCGAGATGGCCTCTGATCGGCCGGTGGAGCAGGATCACACCAACAGTCGCGCGGTGCGCGAGAAGTTGCTGAGCGAGGCGCGCAAGGCTGGAGAATCAGGCTCGCGGTCGGGCAAACCGGCCAGAGGCGGCAAGACTGGCAAGTCCGGCCGAGGGCAGAGTGCCTCTGCGCCGGCAGCCCGTTCGGGCGGTCGGTCGGGTGGCAGTGAGCGCAAGCCCGGCGGCAAGCCGCCGCGGGCACCGCGCAAGCGCAAGGTGGAATGACGGCGCATGAGTGATCTGGAATATATCTATGGCCTGCATGCGGTGCAGGCGATGCTTGAGCGCGCGCCGCGCCGAGTAAAACAGTTGGAAGTGCAGCGCGGTCGACTGGATGCGCGCATGCAGGCGGTCCTGGATCTGGCAGCCGGCGCGGGGGTGGATATAGAGCGCGTACTGCCTGACGTGCTTGATCGCCTGGCGGATGGCGGTGTGCATCAGGGTGTCGTCGCCCAGGTCACGCCCAGCCAGCTGTGGTCCGAGGATATGCTCGGCAGTCTGCTCGACAAGCTGGAGGGCACGCCGCTGCTGCTGGTGCTCGACGGCGTGACCGATCCGCACAACCTGGGTGCCTGTCTACGCAGTGCTGACGCTGCGGGGGCACAGGCCGTGATCATCCCTAAGGATCGCTCGGCCAGTCTGTCGCCGACGGTGCGCAAGGTCGCCTGTGGTGCCGCTGAAACCGTACCCTTGGTCGCGGTGACCAATCTGGCGCGCACGCTCAAGCAGTTGCAGCAGCGTGGGCTGTGGGTGGTCGGTACGGCCGGTGAGGCGGATCAACTGCTGTATCAGGTGGATCTGACGATACCCTCGGTCATCGTCATGGGCGCCGAAGGCGCCGGCATGCGCCGCCTGACCCGTGAGCACTGCGACTATCTGGCGAAGTTGCCCATGGCCGGTGGGGTCAGCAGCCTGAACGTCTCGGTTGCTGCGGGGGTTTGTCTGTTCGAGGCGGTGCGGCAGCGTACTGCGAGTTGATAGCGACCGAGTGGTTGTTTGTGTTGTGCAGGTGCCTGCAAGGAACAGGTTGGCCGACAGGGCCGTGCCGACACGCCGTGAATACGTCCCTGTAGGCTCGCGGTTGCCATCCCTGGCAACCGACGGTCGGCCCAACCCTATCGGCCAACCTGTCCGCGAGGCTTGCTGCCGCTGATGGTTTCAAACCCTCAGCCTCCTAATGCTCGCACCTTTGCGCCGGGAGCGGCCTGCCTGCGACCGTCGGTTGCCAGGTATGGCAACCGCGAGCCCCCAAGGATGGGTTCACGGCGTGTCGCAGGCAGGCCGCTCCCGGCGTAAAGGAGACTCGGAGCATGAAGTAAAATCATGCGGGCATTCTGCTTTTCCTTGCCAGTTCGCAACCACTTCCCTAGAATGGCCGCCCCAAACTTGAGTTCTACTCCTTGCCAGACCATTTGGGTGGCTGGCTATAACCCGTAAGGAGCACATAATGCGTCATTACGAAATCGTATTTCTGGTTCACCCGGACCAAAGCGAGCAGGTTAACGCGATGGTTGAGCGTTACACCAAGCTGATCGAAGAAGACGGCGGCAAGATTCACCGTCTGGAAGATTGGGGTCGCCGTCAACTGGCTTACCCGATCGACAAGATCCACAAAGCTCACTACATCATGCTCAACGTCGAGTGCAGCGCCAAGGCACTGGAAGAGCTGACCGAAAACTTCCGTTACAACGATGCCGTTATCCGTAACATGGTCATCCGCCGTGACGAAGCCATCACCGAACAGTCCGACATGCTCAAGCCTGAAGACACTGGTCGTGGCGAGCGTCGTGAGCGCCGTGAGCGCAATGACGAAGACACTGATGCCGGTAAAGACGCTGATGACAGCGACGACACCGATTCCGGTGACGACGAGTAAGTTTTCCGGTTCCCATTCCAGTTAAAAGGAGACGCTGCCATGGCACGTTTTTTCCGTCGCAGAAAGTTCTGCCGTTTTACCGCTGAAGGCGTTAAAGAGATCGATTACAAGGATCTCAACACTCTGAAGGCCTATGTCACCGAAACCGGCAAGATCGTACCCAGCCGTATCACCGGTACAAAAGCCAGATACCAGCGCCAGCTGGCAGTCGCTATCAAGCGCGCCCGCTACCTGGCCCTGCTGCCCTACACCGACAGTCACGGTCGCTGAGCAGTAGCTCAAACCCGTAATCAGGGGATATCGAACCGGCATGCGTGGTCTGGCTGAATACATCATGCGCGGTCGCAGGGAGGCTACTCTTGCAGTAGCCATCGCTGCGGCCATACCACTGCTGTTTTGGTTCAGTGCGGCGGCCCTGGCGCTGGTGATCCTGCGCCGAGGATTGTCGGAAGCGTTACCGATACTTGCCTGGGGCATGCTGCCGGCACTGGTCTGGTCCTTTCTCGGTGATCTGACGCCTTTGCTGGTCATGCTTGGCAGTGCCGGCCTGGCTGTGGTGCTGCGTCAGCATAACGACTGGGTCCGGGTGCTGCTGCTGGCTTTGCCACTCGGTGTGGTCTACGCCCTGGCATTGCTGATGGCGCTGGCTGAGCCCTTGCAGGCGATGGCCGGCGGGTTCCGCGAGATGCTGCCGGAGCTGCTGCCGCAGATGGGCTTGCAGCTCGGTGAGGCAGAGCAGGCCGCTCTGTTGGCCCGACTCGATGAACTGATGATACCCGTGCTCGGCGGGGTGATGGGAGCCATGCATATGCTGATGGCTCTGGTCAGCCTGATGATTGCACGTTCCTGGCAGGCCCGGTTGTACAACCCGGGCGGCTTTCGTCAGGACTTTCATCGGTTGCGCCTGCCGCCGTTGGCTGCCATCGGACTGCTGGTGGTGGTCATCATGGCACCGCAATGGCCGCAATTGGCCATGTTGTCGCCGGTGGCCAGTGTGCCCTTGCTGCTGGCCGGGCTGGCGCTGATGCACGGCGTGGTGGGTATCAAGAAGCTGGGTTCGGGTTGGTTGATCGGAATGTATGTGTTGTTCGTTATCTTCGTCCGATTCGCCTACCCCCTGATTGTGTTGTTGGCATTTGTAGATAGCTTGTTCGATTTTCGCTCACGCATGAGGCCGCCCTCCGGGCCGCCCGGTGATGACGACCCGAACAGCCAAGGTTGAATTCAAAGAGGTCATCGCAATGGAAGTTATCCTGCTCGAAAAGATCGCGAATCTGGGTAACCTGGGCGACAAGGTCGCCGTTAAAGCTGGTTACGCTCGCAATTTCCTGTTGCCGTTCGGTAAGGCAACTCCGGCTACCGCCGACAACGTAGAAGCCTTTGAAGCGCGTCGCGCTGAGCTGGAAAAGGCTGCTGCAGAACGCAAGGGCGAAGCCGAAGCACGCGCCGCCAAGCTGGCCGAGCTGTCCGTTACCATCACTGCCAATGCTGGCGAGGAAGGTAAACTGTTCGGTTCCATCGGTACTCGCGACATCGCTGATGCCGTGACCGCCGCTGGCGTTGAGCTGGAGAAGAGCGAAGTGCGTCTGCCGGAAGGCCCGCTGCGCTCTGTCGGTGAGTTCGACGTTGCTGTGCAGCTGCACACTGACGTTGAAGCTACCGTCAAGCTGGTGGTAGTTGCCGGCTGAGGGGCAACCCTCGCCGCTGCCGTCGCCTGACACCCGGTTCCGACCTATGGTCGGGGCCGGGTGATTTGCTCGGGCCCAGCAGTTAGAATTGTCAGCACGGCGCTTGTCCCCGACAGGCGCCGTGTTGTTTTTTGTGAAGCCCGCCGATCCAGGATTCGAGCCCGTAGCCATGAGTGATCAGATTTACGCCGAGCGTCCCGAGCTGGACCTGCAGACCACTGCATTGAAGATTCCCCCGCATTCCATCGAAGCCGAACAGGCTGTGCTCGGTGGGGTGATGCTGGAAAACACGGCATGGGAGCGGGTCGCCGAGCTGGTCAGCGAAACGGACTTCTATCGTCACGATCATCGCCTGATCTTCCGGGCTCTGGTGCGTCTGGCCGGGCGCAACCAGCCGTTCGATGTGGTCACCCTGGCCGAAGATCTGGATCGGGAAGGGCTGATCGACCAGGTGGGCGGCCTGGCCTATCTCGGTCAGTTGGCCAAGAACATCCCCTCGGCAGCCAATATCGGTGCCTATGCGCAGATCATCCGCGAGCGCGCCACCATGCGCCAGCTGATCAGCGTGAGCACCGAGATCACCGACACCGCGTTCAACCCCAAGGGCATGCAGCCCAACGAGGTGCTGGACGAGGCTGAGCGCAAGATCTTCGCCATTGCCGAAAGCCGTCCCAAGACCGGCGGCCCCGAGTCGGTCAATACGCTGCTGACCAAGGCCATCGACCGGATCGATACGCTGTTCAACAGCGAAGGCTCGATCACCGGCCTGTCCACTGGCTTTACCGACCTGGACGGCATGACCTCCGGCCTGCAGCCCGCGGACCTGGTGATTGTCGCCGGACGTCCATCCATGGGTAAGACCACCTTCGCCATGAACCTGGTGGAAAACGCGGTCATGGGCGGCGAGAAGGCGGTATTGGTGTTCTCCCTGGAGATGCCGGGTGAATCGCTGATCATGCGTATGTTGTCCTCGCTCGGCCGCATCGATCAGACCAAGGTCCGCTCCGGGCGCCTCGATGACGAGGATTGGCCGCGACTGACCTCGGCGGTGAACCTGCTGAACGACCGCAAACTGTTCATCGACGATACTGCCGGCCTGTCGCCCATGGAAATGCGCGCCCGGGCGCGGCGAGTGGTGCGCGAGCACGGTGACCTGGGACTGATCATGATCGACTATCTGCAGTTGATGCGGATCGGCGGCGCCTCGTCGGAAAACCGGACCAACGAGATCTCCGAGATCTCACGCTCGCTCAAGGCCCTGGCCAAGGAGTTCAACGTGCCGGTGGTAGCGCTGTCGCAGCTCAACCGCTCGCTGGAGCAACGCCCGAACAAGCGCCCGATCAACTCGGACCTGCGTGAATCGGGCGCCATCGAGCAGGACGCCGACGTGATCATGTTCGTCTACCGGGACGAGGTCTATCAGCCCGACACCCAAGACAAGGGCATCGCCGAGCTGATCATCGGCAAACAGCGTAACGGACCCATCGGCACCTGCCGCATGGCCT
>DXBL01000046.1 GCA_019116555.1 Candidatus Pseudomonas excrementavium | reverse complement strand
CCTTCATCCAGCGGCGCGCCGATATCGAAGGCCGCCTGCTTGTAATCATGACTGCCATAGGACAGCTGCAGCTGCCGATGGCTGTCATAGCCCGGCTTCTTGCTGGTCATCGCTACCAAGCCGCCCGGCAGGCTGCGGCCATAGAGTACAGAGGAGGGGCCCTTGAGAATATCGATCCGCTCGATGAAATAGGGATCGACCTGCAGCGTGCTGTAGGTGGCGCTGTCGCCCAGCAGCTTCTGGCCATCCAGATACAGGTTGTCGACCGAGCCGTCGGTGATGCCGCGCATGGCAACATAGTCGTAGCGGCTGGTGGCGCCATAGGGCGCGCTCATCAGGCCCGGTGTATAACGCAGGGCCTGGGCCACGCTCTGGGCGCCCTGGTCCTCCATCTGCTTGCGGGTAACCACGGACACGCTCTGGGATGTTTCCAGCAGTGGCATGCTGGTCTTGGTCGCCACGCTGCTGTGGGTGGCGCGATAGCCTTCGGTATCGCCCAGCGCGTTACCCAGTGAACCCTTGATATAGGTGGGTTTCAGCTCGATGCTCGGGTTCTGTTCGGCCGGCTTGCCCTGCGCTGCCATGACCGGCAGCGCCAGGGAAATGGACAAGGGCAACAGCAACAGGGCGAAGGGGGTGGCAGTTCGCAGCATGGGTATTCCTTTCCGTTCCAGGGATGAAAACGTAGGGAATATTATTCTCAATGATAGCGATTTGCATTAACTTTCTTGCGCCAGCCCATTCAGATCAGGTGTCGGCAGTCGTCATCCGTCCAGCGCTCGATGATCACGGGCAGCGCAGTATCGAGCCGCGCCTGGTCGATTTCTTGATAAACCGGATTGGTCAGCCAGAACTCGATCGCATCGGAAATGGCATCCAGTTCCTCGGTGTCCAGATCATCGGTGTGGGAGGGGAAGATGGCATAGGTGAATTCGGTATTCTCGAAGCGCGGGTTCATTGCCGAGATCAGTGGTTCATCGGCGGTGAACAGCGGCGATACCCAACATACATGGCCGGCGATCACCGCCACCTTGCCGGGCCCATTGGCGCGCAGATGGTGGGCCACCTCGCGACTCAGATTCACCATGCGTTCGAAAGCGTGCTGCTCATCCAGATTGCCGCTGTAGCTGCGACGCTGGAACAGCCGCAGATCCCTGGCACCGGTGTGGAGGTCGATCATGTCATCGGCTGAAGCGGCGTGGGTACTCATCGTCAGATCCTCTATGGTCGGTAACGGGTAGCTGCGCTCTTCATTGTTGGTCAGGATCGGGCTTTTCTCCAGCCGCCAGGACGGCCGCAGATCGGCGGTCGGTGGAGCGGGCTATAGTGGATGGGGCGTCAGATCAATTCAGAGGGGGGTGAACATGAGTACTTTGACTCAGCAGCATTGCGAAGCCTGTCGCGCGGATGCGCCCAAGGTTGGCCAGCAGGAGCAGGTCGAGCTGCAGCGGGAGATTCCCGAATGGGAGATTATCGGAGAGGGCGATGAACAGCAGCTCAAGCGCGTGTTTACCTTTCGGGACTTTGCTGCGGCGCTGGTCTTCACCAACAAGGTGGCGGAACTGGCCGAAGCGGAGAATCATCACCCGGCGCTGCTGCTGGAATACGGCAAGGTGACCGTGCGCTGGTGGACGCACAAGATCGGTGGGCTGCACCGCAATGATTTCATCATGGCGGCGCGCACGGACCAGCTGGCGTCCTGACGTTCTGGTCAGTTGAACGCTGTCTCAGTGAAATGCGCTTGCGCAATGATCCGTTGATGCCAGGCAGCCAGCGCCGGATAACGTGATTGCCAGGCAATCTCGGGCAGTCGGAACAGCACATAATCCAGCGCCACGGCCGTTACGATAGTGCCGAGATCCGGTGTTTGCTGTTGATCACCCTGGGGTAGAGCGGCGAGCGCCTGGATGCTGCGGTCAATGGCGTGCAGCCGGCGCTGACCGAGGACGGTCTGATCCGCTTCGGCATCATGCTTGCGGCCGATGACGGTAGTGAATGCTGCCTCCATCAAGCCATAGCCCAGGCCGGTACGCTGCAATACCGCGGCGAGCTCTGCTGGCGGCAGCAGCTGGGGAACAGGCGCCAGGCTGTCCAGATATTGGGCAATCAGCAGCGACTCGGCAATGGCGCAGCCATCGTCGGTAACCAGCACCGGAATGCGCCCCACGGGGTTGGCCTGCAGCAATGCCGGGTCGTTCGACCAGGGATCGCTCCAGCATAGTTCCAGCTGGTCCCGCAGGCCTTTTTCCAGCGCGATGATGCGGGCCACGCGGGCAAAAGGTGAGGTGGCATTCAGGTAGAGTTTCATGTCAGAGGCTCCGTGGTGAGGCGGCCGGTCGACAGCGACCGCTGATGATGATCAGTAGCAGACCGACGCCGAGCAGGGCGCTGCCGAGGGCGAACAGCGGCTGGTAACTGCCGATCATTTCATACAGGCCGGACATGGCATAGCCCGACGCTGCTTGCAGCACGGCAAAAGCCGCGGTGGCATAGCCCCACAGGCGTTTATGCTCGGCAGGGCCACCGAGTTCGGCCAGTCGCCCGGAGGTCAGGGCCACGAGACCGGGTACCATGGCACCGACCAGGAAGGAAGAGATCGAATTGGTCAGCAACCCGCTGGCGAGCAGCGGCAGGGCGATGGCCAGACATTTGATCAGGTAGCCGGTAGCCAGACTGCGGTGCCAGCCAAGGCGGCTGACCAGCAGGCCGGCGACCAGCGGGCCGATGATCGCGCCGGCGCCAAACATCGCCCATTGCGCGGCCGCCGCGCTGCTCGTCTGGCCCTGCTCGCGGGCCAGATAATCCACCCAGAACACCGTATGCGGAATGAACCCGGCGGCGTCCATGGCGTAGGCCAGCATCACCAATATGATGGCGATGCTCAATACAGGGGCGCCGCCGCCGGTTCCGTTGGCGGCGGCGATCGTCGCGGCCGGCGGCAGCCGCGCCAGCCCCTGGTCACAGATAAAACCAGCCAGTAGTGATAACACGCCGAGGGTTAGCCAGCTCCACATCAGATCGTATTGGATAAGCAGCGGCAACAGCGTCGCCGACAGCAATGCCCCTAGGCCGATACCGCAGAATACCAGCGGGCCGACAACCGGGCGTCGAGCGATGGGGGCGCGGGTCAAGGCCAGCGAAGGGCCGACTACCACCAGAATCGCTCCGGTAATACCGGCGAGCAGCCGCCAGAAAAAGAACCAGGCGAAACTACCGGGCGTAGCGCTGGCGAAAAAGCTCAGGGCGATGCTGATAAAGCAGAAGGCAAGCAATTGCCGCGCGCCGAACCGTTCGGAGAGCCGATGGGCCATCAGTGCGCCCAGCAGGTAGCCCAGCAGATTGGCGGCGCCGAGATAGATCGCGGCACTGGCATCGAACCAGCCCTGCAGTACCAGTATCGGAATCAAGGGGGTATAGGCAAAGCGGGCGAGCCCGACGCCGACCAGGGTGGCCATCATGCCAGTCAGCAAAGGTGGCAAATCGTTGCGCTGAATCATAAGAGGTTACAGGCGCTCCTTCAGCGCAGGTCGATCTGATAGCGAAAGCCTTCCGCCGCGCCCCGTGACAGGCGGTATTCCAGCGGCGTGGCATCATAACCCAAGGCAATACGTTCAATTGCCACGACCGGCTCACCGGGGGTAATGCCAAGGAGCTCCGCCATATGTTTGTCGGCTGATTCAATGGTCAGGGTTTCCCGAGCCGAGGCGATCAGTTGGCCACAGCGTTCCTCATAAAAGGGGTAGAGCATGTTGGCAAACTGGGTGGGATCAATGTCCAGCAAGGGGGAGAATCGGTCCTTCGGCAGCCAGATTTCTTCACGAAACAGGCGATCTTCCTGAATGATCCGCTCACGCGTCAGGTATACGGTGGGTTCGTTTTTTTTCAGGGCAAGGGAGTGTCGAACAGCTTCTGGAGGCAGCTCAAGCGAGCGCGTGAGAATACGGCTCTGGGGCACTGGTTGGTTACCCGTGGGGCTGACCTGACGGAAGAACCGGAAGAACGATTCGGCAAACTGCGGTCTGCGCACAAAGGTTCCGCGCCCGTGACTGCGTTCCAGTATCCCTTGCTGGACCAATGTATCGACCGCTTTTCTGACCGTGCCGATGGCCACGCCATGGAGCTTGGTTAGCTCCGTTTCGCTAGGAATGGGCGTGCCGGGCAGCCATTCTCCGGCGGCAATCCGAGCCAGCATTTCATCGCTGAGCTGTTGATACAACGGCAGGCGTTCGTCAGGTCTCATTCTCGCGGGCATGCGCATATCCATGTGAGCGAAGGCGCCATCTTACCACCAAGGTCGCAGGTGAAAAGATTTGACAGCCTGCTGCGTCATCAATATTGTCCTCTAGTCATATATATGAGTATATCTCTAAGCGAACCTGCGCCATAACAACATAAAGGTATTTCCATGAAGTCCTCCCCGCTTGCAGTAACCGGGATTGATACCCATGCCCATATTTTTCGTCATGATCTGCCCATGGCGGCCGGTCGTCGTTACAGCCCCTCCTATGATGCGCTGGTGGAAGACTACCTGGCCCACCTGCAAGGCAGCGGTCTTTCCCATGGGGTGCTGATCCAGCCAAGTTTTCTTGGTACCGACAACAGCTTCATGCTCGAGGCGGTTCGCCGCTACCCGGAGCAGCTGCGCGCGGTGGTCGTGGTCGACCCGCAGATCAGTGATGCGGAGCTGGATAGGCTGGAGGCCTCGGGTACGGTCGGGGTACGATTGAATCTGGTTGGCCTGGCGCTGGAAGATTTTGCTCAGCCACGCTGGCAACAGTTCTTCCAGAAGCTGGCTAGTCGTCACTGGTCGGTTGAGATCCAGCGGGGGATGGAGGATCTGGCGTTGATCCTTCCCAGTATTCTCGAATCCGGGGTGGCGGTGGTGATAGACCATTTCGGCCTGCCCAAGGGCCTGATTGATCCGGACAACAGTACTCATGGCCGCTTCCTCGGCCTGCTGGCCCATGAACAGCTCTGGATCAAGCTTTCCGCAACCTATCGCAATAACCTGACGCTCGACCAGGCAGCGGCCAACCTGCGGGTGCTGACCAGTGCCTGTGGCGGTCATGACCGATTCCTCTGGGGCAGCGACTGGCCGCATACCCAGTTCGAGGAGCAAGTCAGCTACGGTTCCCAATATTCCATCATCGAAGCGCTGCTGCCGAATCCTGAGCACCGCGCCAAGGTGCTGGTGGACAATCCCGGCAAGCTGTTCAAGTTCGCCTGATCACACAACTGCAAAGGTACTTCAGCATGACGAGTTTCATTGTGGTTGCTGCCATCGTTGCCGCCATCGCCCTGGGCTACAAGACCAGGATCAATATCGGCCTGTTTGCCATAGCGTTTGCCTACCTCATCGGTTGCTTCGTAATGGACCTGAGTCCGTCCGAAGTCATCGGTATGTGGCCGCTGAAAATGTTCTTCATCATTTTCGCAGTGTGCCTGTTCTACAGTTTCGCCATCGTCAACGGCACATTGGAGAAGTTGTCGGAGCACCTGCTCTATCGTTGTCGAAATGTGCCACATCTGCTGCCTTATGCCATTTTTTTCACGTCGGCGCTGATTGCAGCGATGGGCGCCGGTTACTACACGGTGCTCGCCTTCATGGCGCCGATTACGCTGATGCTGTGTGAAAAAACCCGCATGAGCCTCATTATCGGGGCGATGTCGGTCAACTATGGCGCGCTTGGCGGGGCCAACTTCGTATCCAGCCAGAGCGGGATCATTTTCCGCAGCTTGATGGTCAACTCGGGGATCACCGAAGAAGTTGCCTTCATCAACAGCTTCGGTATTTTCGCCAGCACAATACTGATTCCGTTGGTGGTCATCACCGTGCTGGTGTTCTTCACCGGCCACAGGAAATCCATGCAGGGTGCGAGTCTTGGGGTAAGCCTGCCGACAGCATTCAACCAGCAGCAGAAGACTACCCTGTGGCTGACCTTGCTGATGATGGCGCTGGTGCTGATGGCGCCTATTGCCCACCTGATTTTTCCGGACAGCGCGACCGCCACTTTCATCAACAGCAAGATGGATATCGGGCTGATCGCCAGTGTTTTCTCGGTGATTGCACTGTTGCTGAAGCTGGGCGATGAGCGCAAAGCCATGGCGTCGGTGCCCTGGAGCACACTGATCATGATTTGCGGTGTGGGCATGCTGATTTCCATTGCGATCAAGGCGGGCACCATCGACATGCTGGCCTCATGGATCGGTACCAACATTCCGACCAGTCTGGTGCCTCTGGCGTTTGGCGTCGTCGCAGCGCTGATGTCGCTTTTCTCCAGCACGCTGGGTGTGGTGACGCCCGCACTGTTTCCGATCGTGCCCTCCATTGCCGGCAACCTCGGCCTCGATCCGATGATCATTTTCATCTGTATCGTCGCGGGCGCTCAGGCGACGTCCATCTCGCCGTTTTCCTCCGGTGGCAGCCTGATGCTCGGCGCCTGCCCTAACGAAGAAGCACGTTCGGGCCTGTTCTCGCAATTATTGTTCCGGGCTGCGCCCATCGGTATTGTGGCCGCGTTGATATTCAGTATCGTGTTGACGATCTTCTTCTAATAGGAAATGCAATGAAAGAAGGGCAGCTGGAAAGCTGCCCTTCTTTGTCGCTTTACAGAGATATCACCTGACCGCGTCTGCCAGTCCGGTTTCTATGGTCGTCTCGGTCTCCGGGCCGATCTCGACAAATGTATCGTTGGACAGGTTGTAGACCGGCCAGTCCAGGCCATTGGTGCTGGGGTTTCCAGTCTTGGCGAAATTGGTCCACATCAGCATCATCTGCTGCGCAACGGCGGCGTCCTTCGAGCCCCATTCCATGGACGCATAGACATCCGCTGCATCCCCTTGGCTGCCGGTGATACCGTTGTCGTTCAGGTCGCCAATTTGTGGCCGGCTACCATCCGGGGTGGTTACCAGGCCGAGCTGGAAGTTCTGCACCATGCCCGTCGGATGATTGAACAGGTAGGGCAGTTCACAGCCATGGCAGCTTCTCAATCCCATCTCGGCCCAGCCATCGGGTACCCGGCTGAACTTGTAGATGAACTGGTTTGATTGATAGTAGTCCGAGCGCTGCTCCAGCCAGATGGGGAACGATGACCGATGGTTCAGTCCGTCGCCCGATGTAACGCCGGCCATGAGCGGAACATCGCTTGGCATGCCGTTGAGAGCATTCTGGTAATAGGTCTCGGGCTGGTAATAATGATCCGCGTTCGGCCGATAAGTCTGACGTGGGATGCGGTTGTCCGCTTCTGCCTGGACGATGGCGGTCCACGGCAGCGCCCGGGCCTCTTCGAGGTTGCTGGCACCGATCCGCTCGAACATGGCTACCCCAAGCTCCTCTGCCGAACGCAGCGATTCGGAGGGCGAGCCGGTTTCATCCATGGGCGCAAAGGCGCTTTGCACAATGGCCTTGTGAAACAGGCCGGTGGCCTGGGGAGAGTTCATCAACGAGTAGGTTTTCCCGCCACCGCCGGACTGGCCGAACAAGGTGACATTGCCGGGATCACCGCCAAACTCGGCAATATTGTCCCGCACCCATTTCAGCGCCATGACCAGATCCATCTGACCGTAGTTGCCGGAGCCACCGTACTGGCTTTCAGCGCTCAGCTGGGGATGGGCAATATAGCCGAAGGGCCCCAGGCGGTGGTTGACCGTCACCAGCACCACCCCCTCATTGGTCAAGCTGTCGGGGTTGTTGTACTGCCGGGAGTTGGCCGAAAGAATGGCGAAGGAACCACCATGGAACCAGACCATCACCGGCAGGCCATCGGCGTCCTTGGGTGCGGTGACGTTGAGATAGAGGGAATCCTCGCTCATGCCCCCTTCGTTGATGCCTTCCAATGCCATGTCCTGCGCTGACTGGTCCGCCCAGGCGATGGCGTCGCGAACGCCTGACCAAGGTTCGGGCGGCTCCGGTTCGCGCCAGCGCAGCTCTCCGAGCGGGGGAGCGGCATAGGGAATACCCAGAAACTGCCAGGTATCCTCGGTCGCTTCGAAGCCGCGTAGCTCTCCCCCGGTGGTACTGATTGTTATCCGCGGGTTGGTCGCGCGCTGGAAGTGTTCGATCGCATCCGTAGCGGAGGCGATGGCGCGAGGACGGGGGTCGGTATCGGAGAACGCTCCGGCGTCTTCCAATGCTGTAATCAACGGCTGGAGGCTGGTGCGGAAATCAGTCGTTGGCTGGTCGAAGTCAATGTCAGGAGCATGTAAGGACACCTCAGTACTGATGGTGTCGGTGAGCTGAATGCCGTTATTCAAATCCCCATCGGCATCAAGAGTCTGCAGCAGGATCAGCTTGTTGTTCACCCGCTGATCCTGCGCCGAGCTGGCGCCTGCGGTGATGCTCAGCGGCGTCAGTATCTCTGCTCCTTCGGCGGCTCCCAATTCCAGCGCGCCGATAGAGAAGGTAATGGTTTCCCCTTGTCGATACTGAAACTGACCCTGGTCGTCCGTGGTGCTCGCGGCGGTGTCGGTGCCCTGGTAATCGAGCCCCGACACGGCGCTGTCGATGAAAGTGCCGGTAAGCACCGTGGGTTTCGAGGAGGAAGAAGAGCCACCGAAACAGCCGGCCAGCAGCAAGGGTACCAAGGAGGTGGCCAATACAATCGAGCGATTGCCTGGTCTGGTCATGCGATACATGAAGTGAACTCCAATTATTGTTGTTTTAAGCCTTTCGGGACAGATGCTTTGCTCCGCACCGAGAATATCCGCTACGGTCCACATCCATGGCCTAACGAAAGAACGTTGCGTTCCGATCGGGAACGCCGGGCAGTATAGAGGTGGATAGCGAGACGTAACCCAAATTGGTTAGTCTTTGGAGTCAGAAGTGCAGATGGTGGCAGGGTGGAATCGGGCGGGATCGGTCTGTTATTTTAAGTCATTATCTAGATATGTCTCTACTGATGCAGAGCGCCTAAGGCCATTTATGGCTAGCAAAATTGAATCAAGCTTACTTTCGATTTTCCGTCTTGATGGTGACTGGGTATTCATTAACAGAATGATTGGTCATTAGTTGTCAGCGTCACCCGCGTGGAAAAGATGCGCACCGGTATTGCGCTGGATGACGCCGGCCGGGAAGCTTGGCTTAGATCAGCGCATATCAAACAATTCCTGATGAAAATGCTGGTGTACCGGGAAGCCTGACGCCGCAAAGTCCCGGCGCAGTGCTTCACCGAAGCGGGCCGGGCCGCAGAACCAGATGCTCGCTTCGCGCCATTCAGGAACTGCAGCGCGAATGCGTTCAGCCGTCAGATAACCATCGCGGGCGTCGATCAACAAGTGCAGACGGGCATTCGTCTTACTGACATCCTCCGCCAATCTGGCCAGTGCCTGCTCATCGACTTCGGCAGTACTATGGAAGAAGTCGACCTGCTGGTTCTCGCCCGGGTGCGCGGCCAGATGTTTCAAGCGGGCGACAAAGGGGGTAACACCAATCCCGCCACCGATCCAGATTTGCCGTGGGCGCGGGTCGTCGAAGGTAAAACAGCCGTAGGGGCCTTCCAGGATGATCGGCTGGTCGACAGCCAGTCGTTCATGCAAGGTACGGGTATGGTCACCCAGCTCCTTGACCACAAAGGTGATCTCCGGCTCGTTGGGGTTCCAGCTGGAAGCGATGGTGTACGGGTGAAAACCTTCTTTCGCATTCGAGCTGGCGAACGCGAATTGGCCGGGTTGATGCCCGGGCCAACCCGACACCCTGGTCTGTACTTCCAATGATTTAACCCCGTCGTAGTAATGCAGCCCGGTAATCCTGCCCGGTACCCGGCGCTGGGCACCTACCCGACGCAACAGCGAGATCACCGCGGCCCAGCTGCCAACGACCAGCAGCAGACCAGTCAACCAGCCAATGGGAGATTCCCAATAGCTGAACTTGAGCAGTACCAGGCTATGCATTGCCAACACCAGATAAATGATGGCCAGCAGCCGGTGGACCTGGGAAAACAGTCGGTAGGGGACGCGCTTGATCAGCGCCAGGATGATGAAGATAACCGCAGCATAGAAAGCCCATTCGCCCAGGCTTTCGGCGAGGCCGCGCTGGCTGTAAAAAAAAGCTTCCAGTGGTTGCTGCACAGCCTGGGGGCCTTTTTGCGGCTTTACCAGCCAGCCCCAACCCACTGCCCATTTTGGCCCTTTGGCAGCCAGCCAGTGGATGACGGAAAGAACCAATGCACCAATGCCGAGCCATTTATGCAGCCGGTACATCTTGTCGAGTCCGTTCAACCACCGTTCCAGCCATTTCGGCCGCAGTGCCAGCAGCATGCCAAGACTCATGCAACCTATGGCCAGCACACCGGTCAGTTGTACCAGCAGGCCACGCCAGGTGAAAAAACCGCGCGCGTTGAACAGACCCGGCTCGGCGATCAGCCAGAGCACGGCAATCAACCCCAGACTCAACCAGAATACCCATTTCAATTGACGCACCGTATACCCCTCCCGGAGTGAGCTTGAATGACAGAACTCTGATGAGTATTAAACGCGGTTTGCTGAGGTCAGTTCATGATCGATATCAATCAGGTTGATATTTTTTGGCGGTATATGGCGCCAGTTCTCAATTTTTCACGGGAGAATGCCCATGAATCGGCGGAGTGAACAGCAGAGCATTATCAGCGCCATCGTCGTCATGGGCGTGACCGCCTGCGGTAAAAGCACCATCGCTGAGGCGATCGCCCAGCGCGCGGGCGGGGTGCACATCGAAGGAGACCAGTTCCACAGCGCCGCCAGCATTGCCAAGATGCGCGCGGGTATTGCGCTGGATGACGCCGACCGGGAAGCTTGGCTCATTGAGCTCGGCGAGTTGCTAGCCGAAGCGGTGGCGGCGGGGCAGTGGCCGGTGCTCAGTTGCTCTGCCTTGAAGCGGTCTTATCGTGAGCAGTTGCGAGCGGCGGTACCCGGGCTGGGCTTTGTGTTTCTGGATATCGACCGGGAAGAGGTGGAGCGCCGGGTAGCCCGGCGCCAGGGGCACTTCATGTCCCGGGATCTGGTTGATAGTCAATTCGATACCTTGCAAAGCCCAACTGGCGAGCCAGGCGTATTGACCGTGGATGCCACCCTGCCGGTAGCCGAGATCAGTTGCCAGGCAGTGGTTTGGTGGGACGCAAATAGATAATGTGCCGGTTGACACTGTTCATTCACCAAACCGATGCTGCCCACACAAGGCTGTTGATTCGCCTGGCTTTATATGGCCTTGCCAACGCGGCGCGGCTACTCTCGG
>DXBL01000045.1 GCA_019116555.1 Candidatus Pseudomonas excrementavium | reverse complement strand
GACCCCAAGCCGGACTCGGGCGAACAGGAGCGGGCCTGGTTTGCGCTGGCGCATACGGGTGGTCTGCTCAATCCGTTGATTGCCGTGCAGATATTCACTTTCCAGAAGGGGCTGGACAACCTCATCGACTTCACCCCGCCGCCGGAAGAGGTGCTGCCGCGCTGGAAGGCGTTGAGTGAAAGTATTCGGGTGACACTGGATAAATGATAAACGCCAGGCAAGTTGTCAGCGGGGCGCAGGGACGAGCCTGCCATCGGGAAGGGACAAGGCAGCCGTGAAGGCTGCCTGTGATAAAACGCTTACGCCAGCTCGCGCGCCGCTTCGAGCACTTCGGCAACGTGGCCGGGTACTTTTACCTTGCGCCACTCGCGACGCAGTACGCCCTCGCGGTCGATCAGGAAGGTGCTGCGCTCGATGCCTTCGTACTCCTTGCCATACAGTTTCTTCTTGCGGATTACATCGAACAGCCGGCACAGGCTCTCATCCGGATCGCTGATCAGTTCGAAGGGGAAACTCTGTTTGGCACGGAAATTCTCGTGAGTGCGCAGGCTGTCACGGGAGACGCCGAACACCAGGGTATCCGCCGCCAGGAACTCCTCATGCATGTCACGAAAGTCCTGGCCCTGGGTGGTGCAGCCCGGCGTGTGGTCCTTGGGATAGAAATAGATCACCACCTTCTTGCCGGCCAGCTCCGAGAGGGTGACGGTCTTGCCGCTGGTGGCCGGCACGGTGAAGTCGGGGAGGGTGGAATCCAGTTTGATGCTCATTGACAGCCTCGTAATCGGTATCAGTGAAGGGGACGCCAGGGTTCCATTACGGCGTCGAGATTGAGTTCGTCGCAGAAGTCGAGAAATTGCTCGCGCAACCAGCTCAGCTGGGTTTTCACCGGAATGGCAATGGTCAGCGTCAGATTCAGCATGGCGGTGCCGGTGTGCTGAGCCAGATAGGTGAAGCTGAACATTTCCTCGATATCGATTTCCAGGTGCTGGAAGAAGGTACAGAGTTCGGCGACCAGTTCGGGACGCTGCGCTGCGGTCACGAAGACGTTGTAGGGCAGCGCCGAGGGGCGTTCCTCCAGCGCGCTGCTGCGATACATGGACAGCGTGAAGTGTTCGCGCTTGGCCAGCGGCGGCAGCAGCGTCTCCAGTCGCGCCAGGGCATCCCAGTTGCCGCTGACCTGCAGCAGCAACGCGGTGCAGGTGCCGTGCCGGCTCATCCGGCTGCTGACGATCAGGCAGCGCTGCTCCATGCACAGACGGGTCAGCATGCTGGCCAGGGCGGTGGTTTGCTGCCCCATGGCATTGATCACCAGAAATTGCTCCCGGGGGCTGGGCACTGTGGACATAAGATTCCTCGAAGACTGAATTGCCGGGTCGTGACGCCAGCATGATGGCGTTGCGACAAGCTGTCTATTGTCCCCGTCTGTCGTCGGCGGTTCAACCATCAGTTTTATTGCTCCGCGGGGCTTAACGGAGCCGGCCTCCCTTGTGCTGAACCCATGGCGAAAGTACCATTGCCGATCAACGTATACCTTGTGGAGCCCCTTGCATGATTTCAGGCAGCCTTGTAGCGCTGGTAACCCCCATGGACTCGCGTGGCAGCCTGGACTGGCAGGCGCTTGAGCGTCTTATCGACTTCCACCTGGAGCAGGGTACCGACGGCATCGTTGCGGTCGGTACTTCCGGTGAGTCCGCGACCCTGGACATGGACGAGCACAAGGAAGTCATCCGCCGCGTGGTCGACCGCGTTGCCGGGCGGATTCCGGTGATTGCCGGCACCGGCGCCAACTCCACCAGCGAGGCGGTCGAGCTGACCGAAGCGGCGCGCAGCGTGGGTGCCGACGCCTGCCTGCTGGTCACGCCGTACTACAACAAGCCGACCCAGGAAGGCCTCTACCAGCACTTCAAGTTCATCGCCGAGGCGGTGGACATTCCGCAGATTCTGTACAACGTGCCGGGCCGTACCGCTTGCGACATGTTGCCCGATACCGTGGTGCGGCTGGCGGACATCCCCAACATCATCGGCATCAAGGAAGCCACCGGCGACCTGCAGCGTGCCCGCGAGCTGATCGAACGTGTCGGCGAGCGCATGGCCATCTACTCCGGTGACGACCCGACGGCGGTCGAGCTGATCCTGCTCGGTGGCAAGGGCAATATCTCGGTTACCGCCAACGTCGCCCCCAAGGCCATGCACGATCTGTGCGTAGCCGCGTTGCAGGGCGATGCCGATACCGCCCGCCGCTTGAATGACATGCTCATGCCATTGCACAAAAAGCTGTTCATCGAGTCCAACCCGATTCCGGTGAAGTGGGCGCTGCACGAAATGGGTCTGGTCGAGGATGGCCTGCGCCTGCCGTTGACCAGCCTCAGTGAAGGCTGCCAGCCGGCGGTACGTGAGGCCCTCCAGCAGTGCGGCCTGTTGTGACTCCGAGGAACCATACCATCAAGGAATTCCAAATGAAGCCTGTGCTCAATGCACTGACCCTGGTAATGATCAGCGCCGGCCTGAGCGGCTGTGGCTATCTGTTCGGCGAAGACGGCTATTTCCGGGATCGCGGTTCCGATTATCGCACCGCTGTGGTGGAGCCGAGAATGACGGTCCCCACCGAACTGAACAGCAAGCCCATCGGTGATCTGCTGCCCGTGCCCGGCCAGCGTGGCGTCGCCACCGGCGAAGGCAAGTTCGAACTGCCCCGCCCGCAGGGCCTGAACGTCGCTGCGGATTTCAGTGAATACTCCATGCAACAGAATGGCGGTGAGCGTTGGTTGCAGGCGCAACGTGCGCCGACCGCGCTGTGGCCGCAGGTACGCCAGTTCCTGAGCGAATACCGGGTGCCGGTCGCTGCTGAATCCAGCACCCTCGGTGAAATGGAGACCGACTGGCTGGCTTTCGACCAGGATGCCGACAATCCGCTGATGCGTCGGTTGTTGCCCGCAGTTGGTGAAAACCGCCGCACCGATGGTCAGGAACAGCGCTTCCGCATTCGTGTAGAGCCGGGTGTCCAGTCGGGCAGCAGCGAAATCAAGGTGCTGCACATGCAGCGCAGCCAGGGCAGTGATCGCAGCGAATGGCCATCGGTGTCGGACAACAGCAACCTCGAACGTGCTCTGCTGGCCGAGTTGGAAACCTTCCTGAGCCAGGCCGGTGAGCTGGATTCGGCGGCCCTGTCGACAGTCGACGAGGCGCCGGCGAACCGCCGCAGCACCCTGGATCAGGACGGTGCGGGCAATCCGGTGTTGAACATGTCGACCGACTTCAACCGCGCCTGGGCCGCAGTCGGTCAGGCCCTGGCCAAGGCCGACGTGCAGATCGCCGACATCAACCGCAGCGCCGGAGTCTACTACGTCAACCCTGAGCAGAGCGCCGAGGAAGACAAGCCCGGCTTCTTCGGTCGGTTGTTCGGCCGCGATGCCAAGCCCGAGCAAGACAGCGCGCAGCGCACCCAGGTGCGCCTGACGCCGGTGGGCAGCCGGATCCAGGTCACTGTGGAAGACAGTATCGATACCAGCACCGACTCCAGCCAGGCCAGGGAACTGCTCCGCCGGATTCACGACAACCTGAACTGAAATGCGCTATTGCTCACTCGGGAGTGGCAGTCGGGGTAATGCCACTCTGATTGAATATGGTCGGACCCGGCTGCTGGTGGATTGCGGCTTCGGCCTGCGCGCCACCGAAAAGCGGCTGGCCGCTGCCGGGCTGAGCGCGCATCAGCTCACGGCGATCCTGGTAACCCACGAGCATTCGGATCACATCAAAGGCGTTGGGCCCCTGGCCCAGCGTTATCGCCTGCCGGTGTATATGACCGCAGGCACCTACCTGGGCATGGGTGAGACCGAGCTGCCGGTGGAGCTGATCCGGTTCGGCCAGGAACTGGTCATCGGCGACATCCGGGTCACCCCGGTGCCGGTACCCCATGATGCGCGTGAGCCCTGCCAGTTCATCTTCGACAGCGGCAGTCATCGCCTCGGTGTGCTCACCGATACCGGCATGATCACCCCGCTGATTACGGAAATGTACAGTGGTCTGGATGCGCTTTTTCTCGAAGCCAACTATGATCCGCTGATGCTGGCCAATGGACCCTATCCGCCGTTCTTGCGGGCCCGGGTGGGTGGTCAGCTGGGTCATCTGAGCAATCAACAGGCAGCGGGTCTGCTTGAAGCAATCGATATGAGTGCGCTCAAGCACGTTGCCATCGCCCATATCAGCGAAAAGAATAACCGACCGGAATTGGCCCTCGGCGAGTTGTCCAGAGTACTGGATGGCTGGGATGGCGAGCTGCGGCTGGCAGTACAGAATCATGGCCTGCCTTGGCAGGACATCACAGGTTATACCCCACCTCATTTGGCGCATATCGGGAGCCAATAATGGAAAAACGCACTGAACTCTACCGCGGCAAGGCCAAGTCGGTTTACACCACCGATGATCCGGATCGCCTCATCCTGTTGTTCCGCAACGATACTTCGGCCTTCGACGGCAAGAGGATCGAACAGCTGGAGCGCAAGGGCATGGTCAACAACCGCTTCAATGCGTTCATCATGCAGAAGCTGCAGGACGCCGGCATCCCGACCCAGTTCGATCAACTGCTATCCGACACCGAATGTCTGGTCAAGAAGCTGGATATGGTTCCGGTGGAGTGCGTGATACGCAACTATGCCGCCGGTAGCCTGGTCAAGCGCCTGGGCATCGAAGAGGGCAAGGAGCTGCTGCCGCCGACCTTTGAGCTTTTCCTCAAGAACGACGCCCAGGGCGACCCCTTCATCAACGAATCCCACGTCGTCACCTTCGGCTGGGCTACCGCCGAACAGCTGCAGCGCATGCGCGAACTGACCCTGCAGGTCAACGACATCCTCAAGCAACTGTTCGACGACGCGGGTCTGCTGCTGGTGGACTTCAAACTGGAGTTCGGCCTGTTCAAGGGCGACGTCGTGCTCGGCGACGAATTCAGCCCCGACGGCTGCCGCCTGTGGGACAAGGAAACCCGCAAGAAGATGGACAAGGACCGCTTCCGCCAGGGTCTGGGCGGCGTTATCGAAGCCTACGAAGAAGTCGCACAAAGACTCGGTGTTCCCCTGTCTTGACCCTTTATCGGCCGCAGTGAAACTGCTATCATGCGCGCCGACTTGGAGAGTTGCCGGAGTGGTCGAACGGGACGGATTCGAAATCCGTTGTACCCGCAAGGGTACCCAGGGTTCGAATCCCTGGCTCTCCGCCAAATAAACAAAGAACCCAGCCTCGGCTGGGTTTTTTGTTTGTCAGGTGAGTCCTCGGTGAGAACCCTTGTTCGACCGGAGTCTGCAAAGCAGGCGGAGGAACGCCAGAGCGCAGCGCCGAATAATCCCTGGCGGACTGGCCTCAGCTTATACCCGGCTCCAGCGTTGCCGGTGGATCCTTCGCCTTCGCCTTCGCGAAGGATGACGGTATGGTGCGTAAGTGAACAGCATTCCGCACGGGATGGTTCAGGACAGCTCGCACGTTCGGTTGCCATGAAGCTGAACCCAAACGGCCTTGATGCGCTCGAAGATGTATTGCTGGTCGCCTATCGGCCGCGCACATCCAGAAAATCGGACGGACATTATGCTGAGATCGAAGCTGCCTGGGCTTGTTGTATTGTTACTGACTCTGCTGTTCATACCAGTCGCTGGGGTGTTCGCACAAACGGGCGAGCAGGCTGAGCTGGACCCGGAACAGGCGCGGCAAGTGCTCGATACGCTGCAGGATGAGGAGCGTCGAGATGAAGTGGTGCGGGCGCTGGAGGTCATCGCCAGCGAGGCGCCGGCCGAGGATGCGCCGGCTGTCGTGGAAGAAGAGTCGCCGTTAAGCGCCATAGTGCCGTTGGAGGAGGGTGGCTTGGTCGCTCGCACGCTGGATCAGGTCGCCGACTGGGCGGACGGATTACGCGCGCAGCTGCTGCGGATTGCCCGGGCGCTGAGCGAGCTACCTGACTGGTTCCAGGCGACCTTCCTCAATGAGGTGGGGCGTATGTTGGCGCTGCAGACGCTGATCGATCTGGGCATCGTGTTTGGTGTCGGGCTGTGTCTGGAATGGCTGCTGCGCCGCCTGCTGCGCAGATCGGTTCGCAACCTGATGCTCAGCGCCAACCAGGCGGAATCACGCGTGCCTGGATCTGCGGCGCCACCGGCACCGGTGGCGGAAATCACTGACCCAGCGGCGCTGGCCGCCTTGCGCCCGCTGGATGACAGCACCGCGTTGGTCCAGACCCTGCGCGACGGAGTCGAATATGTGGAAGCCGTGCCGGTCGGTCCCCATGACTCCGGCGCTGATTCAGTCCTGAAACCGGCCGCGGGGCTTGCGCCAGACGCAGTCAACACAGCCGCCGTATCGCCTGGGACCGTACCTACTGCCGCAACACCCGCTGCAGTGCCTGTCGAATCCGAACTGAAGGCTTTACGCCGTCTGCCTTTCGCCCTGGCCAGCTTCGTGCTGGACCTGTTGCCATTGGGGCTCTTTTTTGCCATCGCGGCGTTGGTGCTGCAGTTGCTGCCAGGGCTGGATGGGCGTACCCATCTGGTAACCCGTGAGTTCATTTACGCCTATGTGATCACCCGCGTCGTCATGGCTGTGGTGCGCCTGCTGCTGTCACCCAGCGATGCCAGCCTGCGCATCGTGCAGCTGAGCGATGCCGCCGCCGAGCAGATACATCGCTGGACGCGTCGTCTGGTGATCCTCGCCACCTTTGGTGTCGCCATCGGCAATGCGCTCGGTATTCTCGGTTCCGGTCCCGAGGCTCAGCTGGTGATCATCAAGACCACCTCCCTGCTGGTACACCTGAACCTGATTTTTCTGGTGTTCCGCTTCCGCCACCCCGTGGCGCTGTGGATTGCCGGCCCAGCGGACCGCGAGGGAGCAGTACACGCGTTGCGGCAATGGCTGGCGGGTGTCTGGCCGCTGCTGATGGCGGTGTTGATCATGGGCGCATGGATAGTCTGGGCGCTGCGCATCGAGGATGGCTTCACCCGGCTACTCGAGTTCATCGGCATTTCCGCAGCCATCATCGTGCTGGGGCGCCTGGCGGCGGTGCTGGCCCTGGGGGCATTGGGCCGCCTGGCTGGTATAACCGAGCACGGCCAGGATGAGGTGCGCGCAGCGGACCAGAATACGTTGCGTAGCCAGTTGGTGGAACAGTACTACCCCCTGTTGCGCTGGCTGGTCTCGCTGCTGATCATTGCTGCAACCGTGGTCGCGCTGTTGCAGGCCTGGGGGTTGAATGCGCTGCAATGGTTCGCGCCCGGCACCATCGGCAGCAGCCTGGCGTCCGCGTTGATCACTATCCTCGTCGCCGTGGCGATTGCGCTGGTAGTGTGGCAAGCAGTCAACACCGCGATTGAGCGGCGCATTACCCGCTGGCGCGGGCAGGGCGATCTGTTACGTGCCGCGCGGCTCAATACACTGCTGCCGATGCTCCGCGCCGGCCTGTTCCTGATTATTGCGCTGATCGTCGGCCTGACCACACTGAACCAGATCGGCGTCAACACCACTCCGCTGATTGCCGGTGCCAGTATCATCGGCGTGGCTGTGGGCTTCGGCTCGCAGAAGCTGGTACAGGATTTCATTACCGGGATCTTCCTGCTGATGGAAAACGCCATGCAGGTCGGCGACTCGGTGACGGTAGCGGGGGTGGCGGGCACGGTAGAGAACCTGTCGATCCGCACCGTGCGCCTGCGCGCTGGGGATGGTTCCCTGCATATCGTCCCGTTCAGCTCGGTGACCACGGTCAACAATGCCCATCGGGGTATCGGCAATGCGGCTGTACGCATCAGTGTCAGCTATGACACTGACATCAACCAGGCCGTCAGCGAACTCAAGGCGATTGGTGCAGCGCTGCGGGAGGATCCCGTGTTCTCGGCGCAGATTCTGGCGGATATGGAAATCTGGGGCGTGGATGCGGTGGATGGTTCGATGGTTACCCTGGCCGGCCAGATGCGCTGTACCGACAAGGGCCGCTGGGGCGTTCAGCGGGAGATCAACCGGCGGGTCCTGGAGCGCTTCCGGCAGTTGGGAATCACTATTGCCGACCCGCGCGAACGGCC
>DXBL01000348.1 GCA_019116555.1 Candidatus Pseudomonas excrementavium | reverse complement strand
TGGTTCGCAGGAATTCCGGATAGTGTGGGCCGTAATTGTCGAAGATGATGAATGCCTGCATGCGGATGCGCTGGCTCAACATCAGGCGCATCAACTGCGGCAGGCGGTCCGGGCCCGGCGGCAACTCGGTGGCGTTGTACTGGGCGATCAGTCCGCACACCGGCACTCGGGAATGGGGATTGAGCAGCGGCATCACCGCATCGAACACCTTGCCACCGACGTTTTCGAAGTATACGTCGATGCCCTCGGGGCAGGCATTGGCCAGATCATCGGCCAGACTGTCGAGCTTGTGGTCCAGGCAGACATCGAAGCCCAGCTCATCCACCGCATAGGCACATTTGTCCGGCCCGCCGGCGATGCCGACCACGCGGCAGCCATTGAGTTTGGCCACCTGGCCGACCACGCTGCCGACCGGACCGGTGGCCGCAGCCACCACCACCGTCTCGCCGGCCTTGGGCTGGCCAATGTCGAGCAGGCCCATATAGCCGGTGAAGCCCGGCATGCCCAGCACACCGAGGGCCTGGGACGGCTCGGCCATGTCCGGGTCCAGCTTGAACACCATGCTGCCGTCGGACAGGCTGTAGTCCTGCCAACCGGCGGTGTAACACATCACCAGATCGCCGGCGGCAAAGCCATCGAGATTGGACTCCATCACCCGACTGACCGCACCACAGGGCATCACATCACCCACCGCCACCGGGTCGGCATAGGACTTGGCGTCACTCATACGGCCACGCATATAGGGATCCAACGACATCCATAGGTTGCGCAGCAGCATCTGGCCCTGGCCGGGCGCAGGGACGGCGGATTCGACCAGCTTGAAATTATCCGGCACCGGCGCGCCCACGGGGCGTGAAGCGAGCAGGATCTGTCGATTGATAGTGGTGGTTTGCGGCATGTGACTTCCCCGGTGTGAAATGGCTCGCCTTGGTGTGGCGGGAGTAGCGGACTAAGCTATCAAGTTAGTAAACAAGGCGGGTGAGGGCAACCGAAACCTGTGAGTCGGTGCGGACTTGGTGGTCTGGGCGCAAAGGGGTAATCTTTCGCGATACCGAACGAAAGGATAACAACAAGATGACGCAGGTCACCCAGGCCGGACTGGCCGAGCCGCTGGACGAACCCGGACTGCTGGCGCAGAGCCGCCGCCTTGGCCGGTTGCGGTTTCCACCATCGATCGAGGCCGATTTCAAGACCTATATGCATCGCAAGATGTGCAGCCGGGTATGGCCGGTGGCGGTGTCCAGTATCGGCTTCATGCTGCTGTTCATCTGGGTGGATTACGCCTTCCTGCCGGCCTCCGTGTATCACTTGAGCATCACGGTGCGGGTGTTGGTACTGCTGCTGGTGTGCTTCTGTCTGTGGTATTCCAACCGGCCGGGGCGGGTGGCTCCGCGATCTGCCTTCAATACCGCCACGCTGGGCTATGTCTCCACCGGGCTGATGGTCATCATGGTCATCCTGATTTGTCGCGTGCAGCAGGTGCCGGTGCCGGTGACCCACGATGGCCTGTATCTGATTTTGCTGTCGGGCTGTTTTCTGCTGGGCCTGCCCATGCGTAACTCGGTGCTGGGCTCCTGGTTTATCGTGTTCGGCTATCTGGCCGGGGAGGCGCTGATCGGTTCGTCGCGCCAACTGGTGCTGGGCAATGGGTTGTTCCTGGGGTGCTTCACATTGATGGGCGGCATCGGAGCGTACGCTTATGAGCACATGCTGCGCCGGGGCTATCTCAACGAGCAGTTACTGCAAGCGGCGCGGGTGCGCGCCGAGCGGGAAAGCCAGAGCAAGACGCGCTTCCTGGCGACCGCCAGTCATGACCTGCGCCAGCCGCTGCACGCCATGACCCTGTTCATCCGCCATCTGGAAGACAAGGTCGTTGAGCCAGAGACGCGTAAAAGTGTCACCCGGCTGGCTGAATCGACCCATTTGTTGCAGGCCATGCTCAATTCGCTGCTGGACATCTCGCGGCTCTCGGTGGGCATGGTGCGCCCGCAGCTGCGCCATATCAATCTACATGGCTGGCTGCAACGGCTGCTGGCTGGTTTTGAGGTCAGCGCGCGGGAACGGGATATCGAATTGGTACTCGACTGCCCGCTACGCTGCGCTCTGTATACCGATCCGCTGCTGCTGGAACGGTTGGTGCGCAACTATCTCAACAATGCGCTGGTGCATGCCGGCGCCACACGGGTGCAGGTAGTGGTGAGCGAAGGGGACGAACAGGTGCGCATTGCCGTGGTGGATAACGGCTGCGGCCTGAGTCGCGACGAGCAACGACGAATCTTCGAGGAGTTCACCCAGTTGCGTAACCCCGCGCGCACGTTGGAAAAGGGAGTTGGGCTGGGCTTGTCGATCTGTCGTCAGCTGCAGCATCTGCTCGAGTATCCCTCTGGTGTCGAATCCGAGCCGGGGCAGGGCGCCTGCTTCTGGATCGAAGTGCCCAAGGGCGAATGGCAGGAAGAGGCCCAGGCTAATGCGCTGCCGAGCGGCGCCATGCTGCAGGGCCGGGTGCTGCTGGTGGAAAACGACCTAGTCAACCGGCAGGCCATGGAGACCCTGCTGTGCCACTGGGGCTGCGAAGTGGAATGCCACGAACAGGCTGGACGATTATTGCGCGGCGACAGGCGTGACGGTGACGTCAATCTGTTGCTCGCCGACTTCCATCTTGAAGGTGAGCTGACCGGCCTCGAGCTGATCGAAGCCCTGCGGCAGGCCGATATCTACACCGGCCCGGCCGTCCTGGTCACCGCCGACACCAG
>DXBL01000347.1 GCA_019116555.1 Candidatus Pseudomonas excrementavium | reverse complement strand
TCAAGGAAGTACTCAATGGCATGGATGCCTTCACCGTCTCCTGGTATCGCATGTTGTCATCCGGCCTGGTACTGCTGCTGTGGCTGGCAGCGCGTCGGCGCTTGCCGTCGATTCGGGCCCTGTCGGTGCGTAATCGCTGGCTGCTGCTGGTCGCGGTGCTCGGCCTGGCCTGCAACTATGTGCTGTACGTGCTGGCGCTGGATCGACTGACGCCCGGCACCATGCAACTGATGATCCAGATCGCGCCGATCATGCTGATGCTGGGCAGCATGCTGGTGTTCAAGGAACGCTTCGGTATCGGCCAGTTGCTCGGCCTGGCGGTATTGCTGCTGGGCTTCGGGCTGTTCTTCAACCAGCGGCTGGTGGAACTGTTCACGCAACTGAGCGACTACACCCTGGGTATCCTGATCACCCTGGCCGCGGCCTTCGCCTGGGCGTTGTACGGCCTGGCCCAGAAGCAGCTGCTGACCATCTGGTCGTCGGTGACCATCATGATGGTGATCTACCTGGCCTGCGCGGTGCTGTTGGCACCCCTGGCCACCCCGAGCCAGATCATGCAGTTGAGCCAACTGCAGTTGTGGTTGCTGCTCGGCTGCTGTCTCAATACTCTGGTGGCCTATGGCGCTTTCGCCGAGGCGTTGGTGCACTGGGAAGCGTCCCGGGTGGGCGCCACCGTGGCGACCACGCCGCTGTTCACCTTCGCTTTGGTTGCCCTGGGCTCGATGTTGTGGCCGGCGGTGATCAAGCCCGAGCTGCTGAACAGCCTCGCCTATCTGGGGGCGCTGCTGGTAGTGGCCGGCTCGGCGCTGATCGCCCTGGCACCCAGCCTGCTGCTCAAGCTGAAGAACCGCCGATTGCGGCGGCTGACGGTCAATCCGCCGTTGGAATAGAGGTTTCTGGTCAAACCTCGACGTTTTTTATGTGGGAGCGGCCTTGGCCGTGAAGCTTTCCTGCTAGGTCCATTCGCGGCCAAGCCCGCTCCCACGACGCTCTCCACACGGCCAGAATGACCGGTGGGAGGGAGTCAGGACTTGGGCGCCCAATCCCCCAACATCGCCTCCGGCCGCACCGCCTGGTCGAAAGCCTGCTCATCCAGATAGCCCAACGCCAACGCCGCCTGGCGCAGCGAGGTACCTTCGGCGTAGGCCTTCTTGGCGATCTCCGCGGCCTTGTCATAACCAATGACCGGGTTCAGTGCGGTGACCAGCATCAGGCTGTTGTCCAGATGCTCGCGCATGCGCTGGGCGTCAGGCTCCATGCCCTCCACACAATGCTCGCGGAAACTGTCGCAGCCGTCAGTCAGCAGGCGCACCGACTGCAGCAGGGTGTGGATGATCACCGGTTTGAACACGTTCAGCTGCAACTGGCCATAACTGGCCGCCATGCCCAGGGTCACGTCATTGCCCATGACCTGGCAGGCAATCATCGACAGCGCCTCGCACTGGGTCGGGTTGACCTTGCCGGGCATGATCGAGCTGCCTGGCTCATTGGCCGGCAACCTGACCTCGGCGAATCCAGCCCGCGGTCCACTGCCCAGCAGACGCAGGTCGTTGGCCAGCTTCATCAGGGTGACCGCCAGCTGTTTGCAGGCGCCATGCAGCTGCACCAGGGGTTCATGCCCACTCAGCGCGGCGAATTTGTTCGTGGCGCTGGTGAAGGGCAGGCCACTGAGGTTCGCCACTTCGGCAGCCAGTACCCCGGCAAAGCGCAGCGGCGTATTCAGTCCGGTGCCCACCGCTGTGCCGCCCTGGGCCAAAGCGTAGACCTCCGGCAGTGCCTGCTCCACGGCCTTGATCCCCATATCCAGCTGCACCACGAAGGCGGAGAGTTCCTGGCCGAAGGTTACCGGCGTGGCGTCCATCAGGTGGGTGCGGCCGATCTTGATCAGGTCTGCGTGGCGGCGGGCTTGTTCATCCAGACTGCCGCGCAGCGCCTGCACCGCGGGCAGCAGTCGCTGCCGGACCTGGGTGGCGGCGGCCACGTGCATGGCACTGGGGAAGGTATCGTTGGAACTCTGCGAGCGGTTGACGTGATCATTCGGGTGTACCGGTGCCTTGCCGCCCCGGGGCTGGCCAGCCAGCTCGTTGGCGCGGTTGGCGATCACCTCGTTGATGTTCATGTTGCTCTGGGTACCGCTGCCGGTCTGCCAGACGGAAAGGGGGAAATGGTCATCCAGCTGGCCGGCGATGACCTCATCCGCAGCCTGGCTGATCAGCTCTGCCAGGGAGGCATCCAGATTGCCCAGTTGCAGGTTGGTACGGGCGGCGGCTTTCTTGATCAGCGCCAGGGCGTGCACGACCGCCAGGGGAATGCGCTCCTCACCGATGGCGAAGTTGTGCAGTGAGCGCTGGGTCTGCGCGCCCCAATAGCGGTCTGCCGGCACCTCGATGTTGCCCATGCTGTCCGACTCGGTACGTGTGTTCATATGCGCCCCCTCGTTGCTGATGGATATGTGACCTGCCAGTATAGGTGCCCGTTCACTCATTGGAGCTGCCTAGCCATGCGCTTATGCCCGAGCCTGATGGTCTGCTGCCTGTTATTCGCCTCCCTGGCCGGGGCGGATGAAGTCTCGCACCGGGCCAGTGCCGAGCGTTTTCTCAAACTGGCCAATGCCGAGGGCATGACGGCACCGGTCTATACCCAGGTCGAGCAATTGCTGACCGCCCGGTTCACCCAGATGGGTGGCTCGATGCAATACGAATCGGTGCTGCGCAGTTATCAGCAGCAAGCGCGGCAATTGCTCGATGCGCAACTGAGCTGGGATGCCATTCGTGATGAACTGATCGATCTCTATATACCGGTTTTCAGCGAACAGGAGTTCGAGCAGCTGGCCGTGTTCTACAGCTCACCGGCGGGCAGCAAGCTGATGCAGCACCTGCCGGAGCTGACCCGGGATTCCCTGGCCATCACCCGTGAGCGGGTCGAACAGCAATTGTCGCCGCAGCTGGAGCGGCTGGTGGAAGAGATGGAGGCCGAGGTCGAGGAGCGTCAGGCGGGGCCGCGTTGAGTATTCGAGTTGATGGAGCGGATTTGTAGAGCGGCCTTGGCCGCGAACAGGCCTGAAGGAAACCCTCGCAGCCAAGGCCGCTCCCACGAAGTGCAGGGCAAGGGCGAGCCGGATACAATGGACCCCGTCAATTGAAGGAGAACACCCACATGAGTACCACCCAGGCAGCACTGGAACAGGCGCTGCAAAGCCTGGCGCCCAGCCACCTTGAACTGCTCAACGAAAGCCACATGCACGCCGTGCCGCCGGGCTCGGAGTCGCATTTCAAGCTGGTGATCGTCAGCAATGAGTTCGAAGGCCTGAATGCGGTCAAGCGTCATCAGGCGGTGTATCGCACCCTGGGCGACCTGATGCAGCAGATCCATGCGCTGGCGCTGCATACCTATTCGCCAGCCGAATGGCAGGCCAGTGGCCTGGCGCCGGACTCGCCCGACTGCATGGGTGGCAGCAAGGGGGAGCGCTGAAGCGCGCGCCAGCCGATAATCTGCATGCCGGTCGGCCAGCAACTTTGTTAGACTTGCCGCCCCCAGAGTGCGCCCTTTACGCGGGCGATAACCGAAAAGAGGAATGGTATGTCCAATATCGTCGTGGTGGCGCTGTACAAGTTCGTCACCCTGGAAGACTTCGAAGTCCTGCGCCAGCCGCTGCTGGATACCATGACCGCCAATGGCGTCAAAGGCACGCTGCTGCTGGCCCTGGAAGGCATCAAGGGCACCGTGGCCGGCAGCCGCGAAGGCACCGCTGCGTTGCTGGAGTGGCTGCGCCGGGACCCGCGCCTGAGTGATCTGGACTGGAAGGAATCCTTCTGCGAGGAAATGCCCTTCTACCGCACCAAGGTCAAGCTGAAGAAGGAAATCGTCACCATCGGCATCCCCGGCATCAGCCCCAATGAAAAGGTCGGGACCTATGTCGAGCCGAAGGACTGGAATGACCTGATCAGCGATCCGGAAGTGCTGTTGATCGATACCCGCAATGATTACGAAGTATCGATCGGTACCTTCGAGGGTGCCATCGACCCGCAGACCAAGTCGTTCCGCGAATTTCCCGATTATGTGCGCGAGCAGTTCGATCCGCAGAAACACAAGAAGGTCGCCATGTTCTGTACCGGCGGCATTCGCTGCGAGAAGGCCTCCAGCTTCATGCTCAAGGAAGGTTTCGATGAGGTCTATCACCTCAAGGGTGGCATCCTGAAGTATTTCGAAGAGGTGCCGGCCGAGCAGAGCAAGTGGGACGGTGAGTGCTTCGTGTTCGATAACCGCGTCACCGTGCGGCACGATCTGGCGCCGGGTTCATTCGACCAGTGCCATGCGTGCCGCCATCCGGTGTCGGCCGAGGACATGGCCTCGCCCCAGTATGAAGAAGGCATCAGCTGCCCGCATTGTTATGCCAGCCTGCCGGAGAAAACGCGCCGTCGGGCCGAGGAGCGCCAGCGTCAGGTCAGGTTGGCCAAGTTGCGCAACCAGCCGCATCCGATCGGCCTGCCGCAGGAACTGGCAACGCCCAACGCGAAGTAACGCGTCAGCCCAAGCCCGGCGCCTGATCTGCCCAGGCGGGTGTTCTTGGCGTTGGAGCGCAAAATATAGGAACAGGACTAAAAACACCCGTCTCGCCAGAGGCAAGACGGGTGTTATCAAAGGATGTCGCTGATAGGTATCAGTGGCGGGGATCGAGCAGGGCCGGACGGGCTTTTTCTTCCGGGGCCTGGAACAGCAGGTAGAGCTGGGTCAGCACATCGGGGATATGGTCGAGCATGTCCTGAACCATTTCTTCGTCCCGGGCGATTTCGGCGAACTCGGGCTGGTCTTCGAACAGACCGGAACCGACCATGATCGGCAGCAGCAACTCGCTGACGGTTTCCTCGTCCTGAGCGAACCAGTCTTCCTCACGAATGAACACGCCTTCCAGAAAACCTACACACCAGCTGCGCAGGTCGGACAGGTCCGGCTCGTCGCCCAGGGTCAACTCGCACGGTGGTTCCAGGTCCTCGTCGCTGGCCAGAATGCGCTCGATCAGCGACTTGAGTTCGCGCAGCGTATTCTCGATATCGGCCTTCTGGGCATCATCGGTGTACTGCGGCTCTTCGGCGAACAGTTCGAACATCCATTCCTGTTCAGGAACGTCCACCGGACTGATGGACAGGGCGGTCAGGTAACCATGCCCGGCAAGATAATCGAGAGCTTCATCGTGCAGATCGTCAGCATCCAGAAACTGCTGCAGGCGCTCGAGTTGGTCGGCGAAGGACATGGCACACCTCATCATGGATAATGGTCAGCATTGTACGCACGTGGCCGGATTATTGCCAAAGCATTGGCAATACCAGCACCTCATCACAGCGAATCTCAACCGGGCTGATATAATCGGCCCTTTCTGCCGGCCGACGTTGGCCGCCCGACTGCAATCATGCAAGGAGAATCATGCGCGAGCAAGCCTTACAGCGGCTGCGGGACATTTTCGGCTACGGGGAATTTCGCGGGCATCAGGCTGACATCATCGATCAGGTCGCCACCGGCGGCGACGCCCTGGTCCTGATGCCGACCGGTGGCGGCAAATCACTCTGCTATCAGATACCCGGTCTGCTGCGTGAGGGCCTCACCGTGGTGGTGTCGCCGTTGATCGCGCTGATGGATGACCAGGTCGCCACCCTGAATGAGCTGGGGCTGCGCGCGGCAGCGTTGAACTCCACGCTGGACGAGCTTGAACGCCGGGATATCGCCGAGCGGCTGCGCCGGGGTGAGATGGATTTTCTCTATCTGGCGCCGGAGCGCCTGCTCAAGCCGCGTACCCTGCAGTTCCTGCAGAGCCTGGATATCGCTCTGTTCGCCATCGACGAAGCCCACTGCGTATCGCAATGGGGTCACGATTTCCGCCCCGAATACCTGCAGATGGGCCAGCTGGCCGAGCTGTTCCCGGGCGTGCCGCGGATGGCGCTGACCGCCACGGCGGATGAACGCACCCGCGAGGAGATCGCCCAACGGCTGCGGCTGGAAGATGCCAAGCGCTTCGTGTCTGGCTTCGATCGGCCGAATATTTTCTATCGCATCGTGCCCAAGGACCGGCCACGCCAGCAGTTGCTGGGCTTTCTCAAGGACCAGCGCGGCAATGCCGGCATCGTCTATTGCCTGTCGCGCAAGAAGGTTGAAGACACGGCGCAGTGGCTCAGCGACCAAGGCTGGCCGGCATTGCCCTACCATGCCGGCCTGTCAGCCGAGCTGCGGGCCTATCACCAGAAGCGCTTCCTCAACGAGGAGGGGCTG
>DXBL01000044.1 GCA_019116555.1 Candidatus Pseudomonas excrementavium | reverse complement strand
TGGGTAGCGATGCCGATGACATAATGGCTGAGCGCCACGCCGAGGCTGCCGATATAGGCGCCGGTGGCCCAGGTTACCCCGATCACCACGTAGGTGATGCAATAGATCAGTTGGGCCAGAAAGAAGCGCTGCAGACGGAGCGCTTGCTCCCGGGCCTGTCGATCGAATTCCCTTTCAGTCATTGCGTTTTCTTGTTTGATGTCTTAGTGATATCACTTTAGCTCTCTCTGTCTCGTTTGCCTAGGGTTTGTCTCGTTATAGCGCAAAGCTATCAGCTCAACGGCTGACCCGGATTCCCAAGCTCGGGTATACTCTGTCGCCTGCTTTCATTCAGCCAGGGTCTGTCGGCCCGGCCCAAGCATTCCGTGAATCTGGTCGCATTGCCCTCGATTGGCAAGTCTGCGGCCGGCAAGCCTATTAGAGGAGCCTGTCCGAGAATGGCCGTAATCAAGCAAGATGATCTGATCCAGAGCGTTGCCGATGCGCTGCAATACATCTCCTATTACCATCCCGTAGACTTCATCCAGGCCGTACACGAGGCCTACCAGCGTGAAGAATCTCCGGCGGCGCGCGATGCCATGGCGCAGATCCTGATCAATTCGCGCATGTGCGCCACCGGTCACCGGCCGATCTGCCAGGACACCGGCATCGTTACCGTGTTCGTCAAGGTGGGCATGAATGTCCGCTGGGACGGTGCCACCATGGGCATCGACGACATGATCAACGAAGGCGTGCGGCGCGCCTATCAGCTGCCGGAAAACGTGCTGCGTGCCTCGATTCTCGCCGACCCGGCGGGCAAGCGCACCAACACCAAGGACAATACGCCGGCGGTAATCCACTATCAATTGGTACCCGGCGATACCGTCGAGTTCCATGTGGCGGCCAAGGGCGGTGGGTCCGAGAACAAGTCGAAAATGGTCATGCTCAACCCCTCCGACTCGATCGTCGACTGGGTGGTCAACACCGTTCCGACCATGGGTGCCGGCTGGTGCCCGCCGGGCATGCTCGGCATCGGCATTGGTGGTACCGCGGAAAAAGCCGCGGTGCTGGCCAAGGAATCGCTGATGGACCCGATCGACATTCACGAGCTGCGCAAGCGCGGCCCGCAGAATCGCGTCGAGGAACTGCGTCTGGAAATCATGGACAAGGTCAACGCGCTGGGCATCGGCGCCCAGGGTCTCGGCGGCCTGACCACGGTGCTGGACATCAAGATCATGGATTATCCGACGCATGCGGCCAGCCTGCCGGTGTGCATGATCCCCAACTGCGCAGCCACCCGCCACGCACACTTCGTGCTCGACGGCAGCGGCCCGGCCGAACTGGCTCCGCCGCCAATGGACGCCTACCCGGACATCACCTGGGAAGTGGGTACCGGCGTGCGTCGCGCCAACCTGGACACCCTGACCCCCGAAGAAGTACAGACCTGGAAAACCGGTGAAACCGTCCTGCTGTCGGGCAAGATGCTGACCGGCCGCGATGCCGCGCACAAGCGCATGGTCGATATGCTGAACAAGGGCGAAGAGCTGCCGGTGGACCTGAAGGGCCGCTTCATCTACTACGTTGGGCCGGTGGATCCGGTACGTGACGAAGTCGTCGGACCGGCTGGCCCGACCACCGCCACCCGCATGGACAAGTTCACCCGTCAGATCCTGGAGCAGACCGGTCTGCTGGGCATGATCGGCAAGTCCGAGCGCGGCCCCATCGCCATCGATGCGATCCGGGACAACAAGGCGGTGTACCTGATGGCCGTCGGCGGTGCTGCCTACCTGGTCTCCCAGGCGGTCAAGAAAGCCAAGGTCCTGGCATTCCCAGAGTTGGGTATGGAAGCCATCTACGAGTTCGACGTGCAGGACATGCCGGTCACCGTGGCGGTGGACAGCAGCGGCGAATCGGTCCACATCACTGGCCCGCAGATCTGGAAGCAGAAGATCGCTGACAGTCTGGCGGTGGAAGTGCAGTAAGCGTCAGCAGCAGCGAACAAAAAACCCGGCCAACGCCGGGTTTTTTGTGTCGTCGTTGCCGACTACACCAGCTGTTCTCCCACATGCAGCAGCTTCATCGAGTTGGTACCACCGCGCGAGTTGTAGACGTCGCCCTTGGTCAGTACCACCCAATCCCCCGGTTTCACATGTCCCAGCTCCAGCAGCTTGTTCACCGCATGCTGATTCACTTCGGTCGACGGCACCTCGGCGGGGTTGAAGGCGATACTCTGCACACCGCGCATCAGCGCTACCCGTCCCAGGGTCTGGGCATGGGGCGACAGGGCGTAGATTGGCAGGTGCGAGCGGATCCGCGACATGATCAGCGGAGTGTAGCCGCTGTCGGTCAGGGTGATCACCGCGGTGACATCCGGGAAGTGGTTGGCTGCATACATCGCGGCCAGGGCGATGGTTTCGTCGCAGCGGTCGAATTCCATATGCAGGCGATGGCCAGACAGCTGGTTGGTCGGGTTCTTCTCGGCGCCGCGGCAGATGCGGTCCATGGCGGCCACGGTTTCCACCGGGAAGTCACCGGCGGCGGTCTCGCCTGACAGCATTACCGCATCGGTGTAGTCCAGCGCGGCGTTGGCCACGTCGGAAACTTCGGCGCGGGTCGGCAGCGGGCTGCTGATCATCGATTCCATCATCTGGGTGGCGGTGATCACGGTCTTGTTCTTGCGGCGGGCACGGGCAATGATGATCTTCTGGATGCCCACCAGTTCGGCGTCACCAATCTCCACACCCAGGTCACC
>DXBL01000346.1 GCA_019116555.1 Candidatus Pseudomonas excrementavium | reverse complement strand
ATGGTTACCCTGGCCGGCCAGATGCGCTGTACCGACAAGGGCCGCTGGGGCGTTCAGCGGGAGATCAACCGGCGGGTCCTGGAGCGCTTCCGGCAGTTGGGAATCACTATTGCCGACCCGCGCGAACGGCCATTGATGTCAGCTTCCCCGGCGGCTAACCCATCGGCGGACGATGCCTAGGGTCTGTTGAGGCTGCAGCGCGATCTGAGAGAGCTGTCGAGCTGGCGGCGGTCGCGATGCTTGCCGTGCGGGGAATTGACCGTGATCAAGTCCCCGGCAGCTCATTCATGTTCAAATAACGGGCAATATCCTCACCGCGAAGGATGCTGCCCATGGCCAAGAAATTCCCCCTCAACCCGTCCCACCCCGAGCGTATCTGCTGGGGTTGTGACCGCTATTGCCCGGCCGATTCCCTGGCGTGCGGTAACGGCGCCGATCGCACCATGCACCCATCCGAAACCCTGGGCGACGACTGGTATGAATGGGGCGATTGGGGCGAGGCGATCAATTCGCAGGCTCAGGCTCGCGCACCGGCCCAGCCCATCCCGGTGGTCGATCTGACCCACGCCTGATTCCTGTTCATTCCAAGCCGACAAACCTACCGGCGCGAACCTCCGGCTTGCTCAGCCTGAGGCAGCAGGCTGCGGTGCGGAAAGGACACCAGCGCAGCCATATCGATTCCCCACACCCCTTTGCACACCTTGATAAAGGCGAGCAGAAACAGGATGGGCAGCAGCATGGTCTTGAGGGTGAACAGCACCATCACGGTGATGATGGTCTCGACCATGTTTTCGAAGGTCTGCGCCAGCTGGCGATAGGTATCCAGATCAGTCAGTCGCGCCAGCTTGCCGGTCATGCCGGCCACGCCCTTGCCGACCGAACTCCAGAATCCGGCGTCACCATCAGTATGGACCATTGCTTGCCGCTCACGCGCCAAGGCGATGGACTGGCGCTGCAGATTGCCCGCCTCCTTGTTATTCGCTGCCAGTCGCCCTTCGAGTAGCTCGACACGGTCCAGCGCTTGGTTGTGTCCCTCGCTTCTGGCCAGGGGATTGAGCCGCTGCATTGTGCTCATGTCGCGGGTAATGTCTTCCAGAGTCAGTCTTGCCTCGGCCAGCTCGGTATTCAGGGTGTCGACCTCAGCCTCCAGGCGTTCGCGCGCCCGCGCGATGGTCTGTTCCCGGGTATTGAATTCGGCGTCGGCGGCTTCGCGTAGCTCGCGCAGTGCCTGTTCCGGCGTCGCATCGCCATCTTGCTGATTCAACAGATCCAGACTGGCAGGCAGGTCATTGAGCAGCTTGATGTCCTGGCGCGTCTGCTCGGCAAGGAACAGCTGATCGACTGCCCCGTTGAGCATCACCACCAGCACCAGGGAGAAGCGCAGGAAGACCATGAAGACGAAGGTTTTCAGCATGACTCCTGCCAGCCTGGGGCGGCCGAGGTAGCTGCTGGCAACCAGGCCGACTCCGGCCAGGGTGATGGCCAGCTTGAAATACAGCTCACTGATGATGACCAGCAGGATCTTCTGCAGGATCAGGGAGGCCACGGCCATCTGCATCAGGCCGGCGAACTGTTCGATCATGTCATTGATCGGGTCCAGAGCCTGGCCGGGGCCGAAGCTGGCGATGGCTGCGCTGACCTCGATGGATTGCAGGGTGGATACCACGGCATTCAGGGCGCGGGCTACGGCAAAGGCGACCGAAGCCTGGATCAGGGCGCCGTCGACATAATCCGTGGAGATCCTGTCGAGTGTGCCCAGCCACGACAGCAGCACCAGCAGGGCGACGCTGAGCACCAGAAAAAGTCGGGTGCGACCGATGGAAACGGCGTTGCATGCCTGCGTAGTGTCCATGGTGCCTGTCCATCCTCGATATTAGCGAGAACGCAGGGTACAGCAGCCACCACGCGCTTTGCCAGCGCGCACCAAAGCAGGTGCTGGCGACGCCGGGCTGCCCTGCCATGGTTCAACCGGGTCGTGTTCCCGGGGGCGTCCCAAGCCTTGTTTCCTCTCTGTTGTCAGCAGCGCAGCCCCGCTGCCATGCGGCTTTGCGCGACGCATGATGGTGCCGGTGGGCCGCCTGGCACGGCCTTTGCTCTGGCCTTCCTATCTGGATATTGCAGCGAACGAGGAAGGTTTATGGAAGGTGAACTCATTACAGACCGGCGCGAAGCCCTGGTGGTGATCGGCAACGGCATGGTCGGCCACCACTGTGTCGAGCGATTGGTCGAGCTGGGTGCCCTGTCGCGCTATGCCATCCACATATTCGGCGAGGAGCGCCAGCGGGCCTATGATCGGGTGCACCTGTCCGAATATTTCAGCGGCCGCGATGCGGAGTCGTTGGCAATGGGGCAACAGGCGCTCTATCAGCAGCCGGGCATACATCTGCACCTCGGTGCGCCGGTGCTGAAGATCGACCGCGAACATCGGCAGGTGATCACGGCCAGCGGCCGCACTGCTTATGACCATCTCATTCTAGCGACCGGTTCCTTTCCCTTCGTGCCACCGATCCAGGGCGCCGAGGGTACTTCGCGGTTGGTCTATCGGACCCTGGACGATCTGGATGCCATTCGGCAGGCGGCCGATGGCGCTCAGCGTGGCGTGGTAGTTGGCGGCGGCCTGCTCGGACTGGAGGCGGCCAACGCGCTGCGGTCCCTGGGACTGGAGGCCCATGTAGTGGAATTCGCGCCGCGGTTGATGCCGGTGCAGCTGGATGCCGAAGGCGGGGCCGCGCTGCGGGCGCGGATCGAGGCGCTGGGCGTGGCCGTGCACCTGTCGCGCGCCACCAGCGCGATCACCCCGGGCGAAGCGTACCGCTGGCGGATGAACTTCGCCGACGGCGAACATCTGGAAACCGATCTGGTGGTGTTTTCCGCGGGTATCCGCCCGCGGGACGAGCTGGCGCGCAGCGCGGGCCTGGCCATGGCGGAGCGGGGCGGGGTGGTGGTGGATAATCACTGCCGTACCAGTGACCCGTCCATCCATGCCATCGGCGAGTGTGCAAGCTGGAATGGGCAGGTATTCGGGCTGGTCGCGCCGGGCTACCAGATGGCCCGGCTGGTGGCGGCGCAATTGCTGGATCAGGCAAGTGAGCCGTTCACCGGGGCGGATATGTCCACCAAGCTCAAGCTGCTCGGTGTGGATGTCGGTTCCATCGGCGATGCCCAGGGGGCTACCCCCGGATCGCGCAGTTACCGCTTTATCGACGAGGCCACTGCTGCCTATCGCCGGCTGGTGGTTTCTGCGGATGGCCAGCACGTGCTCGGTGCGGTGCTGGTCGGTGATAACAGTTACTACGATACCCTGCTGCAGTACGCGCAGAACGGTATCAAGCTGCCGCAGGAGCCGGCCAGTCTGATCCTGCCGCAGTCCGGGGGCAGCCCGGCGCTGGGCGTCGATGCGCTGCCGGCGGCAGCGACTATCTGTTCCTGCCACAACGTCAGCAAGGGTGCGGTCTGCTGCCAGGTCGATGCCGGCGTCACCGAGCTTGGCGAGCTGAAGGCGGCGACCAAAGCGGGCACAGGTTGCGGCGGCTGCAGCGCGTTGCTGAAACAGGTCTTCGAGCATGAACTGAGCGCGCGTGGCGTGGTGGTCGATCGCAGCCTGTGCGAACACTTCGCCCTTACCCGCCAGGCGCTGTACGACATCATCCGTGTCGAGGGTATTACCCGTTTCGAACAGGTACTGGCCCGCCACGGCAAGGGCGAACTCGGCTGCGATATCTGCAAGCCGGCGGTGGGTTCGATCCTCGCTTCCTGCTGGAACGAGCCGGTCATGGACCCGGCCCTGGTGCCGCTGCAGGACACCAACGACACCTTCATGGCCAATATGCAGAAGAACGGCACCTATTCGGTGGTGCCGCGCATTGCCGGCGGTGAGATCACCCCCGAAAAACTGATCGTGCTGGGTGAGGTGGCGCGCAAATACGACCTCTACACCAAGATCACCGGTGGCCAGCGCATCGACCTGTTCGGCGCCCAGCTGCATGATCTGCCGGATATCTGGGGGGAACTGATCGCAGCCGGCTTCGAGACCGGCCACGCCTACGGTAAATCCCTACGCACGGTGAAGTCCTGTGTCGGCAGCACCTGGTGCCGCTACGGCGTGCAGGACAGCGTCGGCATGGCCCTGCAGCTGGAGCACCGCTACAAGGGTCTGCGCGCGCCGCACAAGATCAAGTTCGGTGTGTCCGGCTGCACCCGCGAATGTGCCGAGGCGCAGAGCAAGGATATTGGCGTGATCGCCACCGACAAGGGCTGGAATCTCTACGTGGCAGGCAACGGCGGTATGCGCCCGCGTCATGCCGAGCTGTTCGCCACCGATCTGGATGACCAGACCCTGGTGCGCTACATCGATCGCTTCCTGATGTTCTACATCCGCACCGCCGACCGGCTGCAGCGCACCTCGACCTGGCGCGAGAGTCTGGAGGGCGGGCTGGATTACCTGAAGGAAGTGGTCATCGAGGACAGCCTGGGGCTGGCCACCGAGCTGGAAACCCAGATGCAACGGGTGGTGGACCGCTATGAATGCGAGTGGGCCAACGCCATCAACGACCCGGAAAAGCTCAAGCGCTTCCGCACCTTCGTCAACGACGGGCGCGGCGATCCGGATATCCACTTCGTCAAGGAACGCGGCCAGCGCCGACCGGCGCGCGCCACCGAGCTGACACTCATCCCGGTTACCGAGGAGGCACTCTGATGACTCAGGCACACGCACTCAACATCGAATCGAACGACCCAGCCGCCCACTGGCACCCGTTGTGTCAGCGGCAGGACCTGGTGGCCAACTCCGGCGTGGTCGCCTGGTTCGCCGGTGCCCAGATCGCGCTATTCCATCTGCCGCAGGGCGAGGCGGGAGGCCAGGTCTACGCCATCCATAATCGCGATCCGCAATCCGGCGCCAATGTCATCGGCCGCGGCATGGTCGGACGCATCAAGGGCGCCGCGGTGGTGGCGTCGCCACTGTACAAGCAGCATTACCGGCTGGAGGACGGTCAGTGCCTGGAACAGCCCGACCAGGCGCTGCAGGTCTGGCCGGTCCGGCTCAAGGGGGATCGGGTGGAGATCTACGCACCCGGCAATCGCAGCGCCATGAATATCTGACTCTCACATAAGGAAGCAACCCATGTCCTATCTCGTTCCTGTCGAATTCGTCACCAAGATGGTCGATGCCGGTGAGTCCAAGCTGTTCATGTCCACCCGCGACACGCTGATCCGGGCCTTCATGGCCGGCGCCATTCTGGCTCTGGCGGCGGTGTTCGCGATTACCGTCACTATCCAGACCGGCTCACCATTGCTGGGTGCCGTGCTGTTTCCGGTTGGTTTCATCATGTTGTACCTGATGGGCTTCGACCTGCTCACCGGGGTCTTCATGCTCACGCCGCTGGCTTTGCTGGACCGGCGCCCCGGTGTTACCCCAGGGACCATTCTGCGTCACTGGGGCTGGGTATTTCTCGGCAATTTTGCCGGAGCGCTGACCGTCGCCTTCATGATGGCCTTCGTCTTCACCTACGGCTTTTCCATCGAGGCGGGGGAGATCGGCGAGAAGATCTCCCATATCGGTGAAAGCCGGACCCTGGGGTACGCGGAATATGGCGCGGCCGGTTGGGCGACCATCTTCCTGCGCGGCATGCTGTGCAATTGGATGGTCTCGCTGGGCGTGGTCGGCGCGATGATTTCCACTACCGTCGGTGGCAAGGCGATCGCCATGTGGATGCCGGTGATGCTGTTCTTCTACATGGGGTTCGAGCATTCAGTGGTGAACATGTTCCTGTTCCCCTTCGGCATGATCATGGGCGGTGACTTCTCGGTGATGGATTACATGATCTGGAACGAGATTCCCACCGCACTGGGCAACCTGGTCGGCGGCCTGGCCTTTACCGGCCTGACGCTCTACACCACCCACATCCGCACCGCACCCAAGCGCTTGCAACTGCGCCAGGTGGCATGACGCTCACCGAGCAGGCCCGACCGGATGGCGGTCGGATGTCACCGCCGCCGCGTCTGGATATCGCCCTCGGTCAGGCTTCTGACCGGGGGCGCAAGGACATCAACCAGGACTTTCATGGCGCTTGCCTGCCGGTCGAACCCCCGCTCAGCGCCAAGGGCACGGTGGTGGCGCTCGCCGATGGCATCAGCAGCAGCGCGGTCAGCCATATCGCCAGCCAGACGGCGGTGGCGGGGTTTCTGGAGGACTACTACTGCACACCGGATGCCTGGTCGGTGCGCAAATCGGCGCAGCGGGTGCTGGCGGCCACCAATGCCTGGCTACATTCGCAGACGCGTCAGGGTGAGTATCGGCATGATGCCGACCGTGGCTATGTCTGTACTTTCAGCGCGCTGATCATCAAATCCGCAACTGCCTACCTGTTCCATGTGGGTGATGCGCGGATCTATCGGCTGCGAGGGGATGATCTGGAGCAACTGACCCGGGATCATCGCGTGCGCGTGTCGGCTGACGCAAGCTACCTGGCCCGCGCCCTGGGTGCCGGCCCGCAGTTGGAAATCGATTATCTGGCGCTGCCCCTCGAGCGCGGCGATCTGTTCATGCTGGCCACCGATGGCGTGCATGAATACATCGATGCACCGGCGTTTCGGCGTTTGATCAGCGATCATGGCAGCGATCTGAACGCGGCCGCCAAGTGCATCATCGAACAGGCACTGGCGCTGGGCAGTGACGACAACCTGACGGTGCAGTTGCTGCGGATCGACGATCTGCCGGCACCGACCGTGCTCGAACACAGCCGGCAACTAACCGAGTTGCCGCCAGCGCCCTTGCTGGAAAGCCGCGCCGTTTTCGATGGCTACTCCATCGAGCGCGAACTGCATGCCAGTAGCCGCAGTCATGTCTATCTGGCCACGGATAACGAATCCGGTGAACGCGTGGCGTTGAAGGTGCCATCTATCGACCAACGCCAGGATATGGCTGCGCTGGAGCACCTGATGCTGGAGGAATGGGTCGCGCGGCGGTTGCACAGTCCCCATGTGGTCAGAGCTGCGCCGGCCCGCCAGCGCCGTTATCTGTATACCGCCAACGAGTTCATCGAAGGCCAGACCCTGAATCAGTGGATGCTCGACAACCCGCTGCCGGAGCTGCAACGGGTGCGCGACATCATCGACCAGATCGCCAAGGGGCTGCGCGGCTTCCATCGTCTGGACATGCTGCATCAGGACCTGCGACCGCAGAACATCATGATCGATCGCGCCGGCACGGTGAAGATCATCGATTTCGGCTCGGTGCAGGTGGCGGGTATCGATGAGATGGACGGTGGTGCGCAGCATCCGGTGCCGGGTACGGTGCAGTACGCCGCGCCGGAATATTTCCTCGGGCTGGGTGGATCACCGCGCTCGGACCTGTTCTCGCTGGGCGTGATTGCCTACCAGATGCTCACCGGCAGGCTGCCCTACGGCACCGACGTGGCCAAGGCATCCACCCGGGCGGCGCAGTTGCGGCTCGGCTACCGAAGCGCGCTGCAGTATCGACAGGATCTGCCGGTCTGGCTGGATGAGGTGCTGAAGAAGGCGATTCATCCCGACCCGAACAAGCGTTATGCCGCGCTGTCGGAATTCACCTTCGACCTGCGCGAGCCCGGTGGCGCACGGCTGGCCAGACAGCGCCCCTCGTTGCTGGAGCGTAACCCCGTTGCCGTATGGCAGAGCGTTGCGCTGCTGCTGTCGGTGGCGCTGCTGCTGGCGCTATTTCACATCGCTGGCAACTGACATCAGGTCGCAATCATTATGCCTTCTTTTGGTCTTCAAACTTTCATTCGATAGTCCCTCAGTTTTCATCTGCCGCTTGCATCCTCTAGCGATCATAACCACAGCCTGTAGAGGGAAGATCGGATGTCTGAGGAAAATCGCAACAATGTCATCATCGTTGATAACGGCAACGGTGATGAGCCGCAGCTTGATTATTCTGGCAACAGACACTTCGCCAGTGTGCTCGAAGCCCGCCTGGCCCGCCGTACCTTATTGAAAAGCACCGCCGGTGCTGCGGCGCTGGGTTTCATGAGCCTGGGACTGGCCGGTTGCTTGAGCAGCGATGATGATGACGATGACCGCGCTCCGGGCGGCGGTGATGGCGGCGAAGCCGGTCCATTGCTTGGCTTTACCGCAATACCGACCAGCGAGTCTGATGACATCGTGGTGCCCGAAGGATACAGCTTCCAGGTGATTCTGCCCTGGGGTACGCCGATCCTCGGCGCCATGCCGGCCTTTGCCATCGAGAATACCGGTGAAGAGCAGGCCATGCAGATGGGTTCGCACCATGACGGCATGCATTTCTTCCCGATCGAGGGCGAAGAGCCTTTCGAAGGCAGCTCCGATGAGGGGCTGCTGGTAATGAACCACGAATACGTCGAGCCGCGTTTCATGCACGCTGACCATATCGGTGAGGCGCTGGGCAGCGGTGCCATCGTCATGCGCGATGACGGTACCCGGGACCGCGACCAGGCGCTCAAGGAATTGAACGCCCACGGCGTCTCGGTGGTGCATGTACAGAAACGCAGCGACAACCGCTGGGAGCATGTACAGAGCGATTACAACCGTCGTGTTACCGGCCTGACCCCCATGGAGCTGCATGGCCCGGTACGGGGCAGCGATCTGGTGAAAACCAAATACAGTCCCGAAGGCTTCGCTACCCGTGGCACCTTGAACAATTGCGCCATGGGTGTCACGCCATGGAATACCTATATGGCCGCCGAGGAGAACTGGGCCGGCTATTTCGGTAACCGCGACGAGACGCTGCCCCGTGAGCATCAGCGTTACGGTATCCGCGCCAGTGACAGCCGCTACCGCTGGGCTCTGGCCAATGGTGGTGGGGAGGAATTCACCCGCTTTGATGCCACCAGTACCGGCGCTTCCGCCACAGCGGACTATCGCAACGAGCCGAACTGCTTCGGCTGGATGGTCGAAATCGATCCCTTCGACCCCCAGAGCACGCCGAAGAAGCGCACCAGTCTCGGCCGCTTTGGCCATGAGGGCGTGGTGTTCGGTCCGGCGGTCGATGGTGAACCTGTGGTCTGCTATTCCGGTGACGACTCCACCAACGAATTCATCTATAAATTCGTCAGTGACCAGCCATTCCAGAAGGGCGTCACCGACGGCTCCATCCTGGATACCGGTACCCTGTATGTCGGCCGCTTCAATGATGACGGCAGCGGCGACTGGCTGCCGCTGGTGCACGGCCAGAACGGCCTGACTGCGCCCGAATTCGCCGACCAGGCCGATGTGCTGGTCAATACTCGCCTGGCAGCCGGCATCGTCGGTGGCACCCCGATGGATCGCCCGGAATGGGGTGCGGTCGACCCGAACAACGGTGATGTGTATTTCACCCTGACCAACAACAGCGGCCGCAGCGAGGGGGATGCGAAGGGAGCCAACCCGCGTAAGCAGAACCGCCATGGTCATATCATTCGCTGGGCCGAAGCCGACGGCAAGCATGCCTCGACTTCCTTCGAGTGGGATATCTTCCTGTTCGGCGGTGATGCCGGTCAGAGCGGCGAGGCCCACCTTCTGGGCAAGGGGCCTGATGGTGAGACGCTGACCGCGAACAACCTGCTCAGTTCGCCTGACGGGCTGTGGATCGACAAGGATAGCCGCGTATGGATTCAGACCGATATCGGCGAAGGCAGTCAGAACAGCGGTGTGTTCGAGGTCTTCGGCAACAACGCCATGCTTTGCGCCGACCCCCACACCGGTGAACTGCGCCGTTTCCTGACCGGCCCGATCGGCCAGGAGATCACCGGTGTCATCACTACTCCGGACCAGAAGACCATGTTCATCAACGTCCAGCATCCGGGTGCCACCACCACGCCGGACGAATGGGCTGCGGGTCAGCGCTATGTGCGCAGCACCTGGCCGGACCGCAACCCGGTGCGAGTGCCGCCGCGCTCAGCCACCGTGGTCATCTGGAAGGATGATGGTGGTGTGATCGGCAGCTGATCCAGGCAGTGCACATCAGGATGGCTGCGGTGCAGGTAGGCCGCAGTCATCCCTGAATCCCTCGCAGGACCTCTGCTTCACTTTCTTCCGCATCTGCCGGTACGCTCTATCTCGACGACCGTCACAGTGGAATGAGACATCTACCCCATTCTGTTTCACCCAAACAGGTTATTGAGCACGGTCTTGTCGGGCCGTAGCGTGCTGTGCCTCTGGTATCTAAACAAGGGGGTTGCCGGTGTGTGGCAAATTCGTGACAATCATTCGACTGAAACCGCATTTCAGGGATATAACAATAAAACTGCAAAGAAAGATCGGTAGCCTTTGGCGGCTGATCGTGTGGCCCTTCGGCCACTGGCTTTGCCTGGAGAATGCATGCCACTGGTAGCCCGCTTCACACTGGATTCTGTGGTCAGGTTTTCAACCTTCGTGTTGGTGGCTATCACTGCTGTTTTGCTGGGACGTTTGACCTGGGCCGTGCTGGAGCCCGCAAGCATCCTGCCAGCAGCGGACGCCCCGTCGACCATGAACTTTACCGCAGAAACCGCACCTGTTCGCGGCGGTTTCGCTGAACTTGCCAGCCTGTCGGTATTCGGTACCGCTGCCGCCAAGGCCGGCAGCCGGGCGCTGAATGCGCCGGAAACCTCCTTGAGCTGGTCGCTCAAAGGCGTCTTGTCCGACCCCGATCCGAGCCGCAGCGCGGCGATTCTGCTGCCCCAGGGGCAATCCGAGAAACTGTATCGCGTTGGTGCCAGCCTGCCGGGGGATGTGACCCTGCAGGAAGTGCTGGCCGATCGGGTCATTCTCAATCGCGGAGGCCGTCTGGAAACCCTGCGACTGAAGCGCCATGACACCGCCGGCTCCACTGCTGGCAATCGCCGTGCGCCGGCGCTGCCATCGGCCCAGTCCGCTGCGCTCGCCGCCGATGGTGGCGAGCCGCGTATCGACCGGGATGCCTGGGTCGACAATCCCCAACGCTTTCTTGATGTGATCAGCGCCAACCCGGTGATGCAGGACGGTGCGCTGTACGGCCTGGAGGTCAGCCCGGCACGCAATGCCCGCGAGTTCGAAGCGGCGGGATTGGTGGCCGGTGATGTCATCACCGAGGTCAATGGCAGCCCGGTAGCCGACATCACTGATTACCGCGATCTGCTGAAGGAACTTGCCGACGCCAGCTCGGTATCCGTGTCTCTGGAGCGTAACGGAGAACCAATGAACATAACGATTAGCATGGACTGAGACCAGGATGCCTATGTTGTTTGCGAAAAGCCGTTTCACCCTGCCGCTGGCCTTGAGCCTCAGTCTGTTGAGCGGCGCCGCCATGGCCCAGGCGCCGGTAGCGCAGGGGGACGGTGACGAGTTGGTGCTGAATCTGCGCGATGCCGATATCAATGGTCTGATTGAGATCGTCAGCCAGGAAACCGGGATCAACTTCATTGTCGACCCCCGGGTGCGCGGCCAGGTCAATGTGGTGTCCGGTCAGGCGATCAAGCGTGACGAACTCTATGATCTGTTCCTGGGGGTACTGAAATCCTACGGTTTCGCTGCGGTGGCTGGCGCCGAGGGCACGGTGCGTATCGTTCCGGAAGTGCAGGCCAAGGAAAACGAAGTCGGTACCCTGGAGCGCAACAGCCGGGGTGACGAATTCATCACCCATGTGATCAGCGTCCGCCATCTGGATGCCAGCCAGCTGGTGCGTATCCTGCGGCCACTGGTGCCCAAGGGCGGACACCTGGCGGCGGCTGCCGAATCCAACTCGCTGGTGATCGCCGATACCGCGGCCAACGTGCGGCGGATCGAGGCCCTGATCCAGCGGATCGATCAGGAATCCATGGAAGAGTTCGAGGTGATCCCGCTGGAACACGCCTCGGCGCTGGACCTGGTGCGCATCACCGAGGGGTTGCAGGCCTCATCGCCAGAGGAGAATGCCTCCAAGCGGGTGCGCATGATCGCCGATGAGCGCACCAATACCGTGGTGCTGCTGGGCGATCCGCAGAAGCGTCTGGCCTATCGGGCAATGATCCGTCAACTGGACGTGGCCGGCGACGAGGGCAATACCCAGGTGCATTATCTGCGCTACGCCAAGGCCGAGGATGTAGCCGAAGTGCTGCGGGGGATCGCCGAGGGCCGCGATGTGGAAGACGGCGCAGTGGGCAGTACCTCCTCCAGCAGCGGTACGTCTTCCGGCTCCTACGGGTACGGCAATCAGCAGACCAGGGTGCGTATCCAGGCGCATGAAAGCACCAACTCGGTGGTGATCTACGGGCCGGCCGAGCTGACCCGGGAAATGTCGCAGATCATCCGCCAGTTGGATATCCGCCGTGCCCAGGTGCTGGTCGAGGCGGTGATTGCCGAGGTGTCCTATGATCGCGCCAAGGAGTTGGGTGTACAGTGGGGCTTCGCCAATGAGGGCGCGGGAGTCGGGGTGATCAATTTCGCCCGCGGCAGCGGCGGCATTCTCAATCTGGCGGCCGGTATCAACGGCTTTCTGGAAGGAGACATCACCACGCCGCCATCGCTGTCCGACGGCGCTACCCTGGGCGGTGTCGGCACCATCGGCAGCACCCAGATCGGCCTGCTGATCAACGCGCTGCAGGGCGACAGCTCGAGCAACATCATGTCCACCCCGAGCCTGCTGACGCTGGATAACGAGGAGGCGGAGATCGTGGTCGGTCAGAACGTGCCCTTCATCGTCGGTCGCTCGGTGGAAAACTCCGGCCAGGCCTTCGATACCATCCAGCGTGAGGACGTGGGTATCAAGTTGCGGATTCGTCCGCAGATCAACGAGGGCAACGCAGTGCGCCTGGAGATCGAGCAGGAAGTGTCGCAGATTGCCCCCGGCGCCAGCGGGGCGGCGGATCTGATTACCAACAAGCGCAGCCTCAACACCCACGTCATGGTCGATGACAACCAGCTGATCGTGCTGGGTGGCCTGATCGATGACCAGATGGTGGAGACCCGGGACAAGGTGCCGCTGCTGGGCGATGTGCCGGGCCTGGGCCGGTTGTTCCGCTACGACACCGCCAGCGTGGAAAAGCGCAACCTGATGGTCTTCCTGCGGCCGGTGATCGTGCGCGATACCGCGGTGGCGGAAAGCCTGACCCATTCCAAGTACAGCTATATCCGCGATCAGCAACTCAAGGAACAGGGCCGCAATGACAGCCTGCTGCCGCGCCGCGACATGCCGGTGCTGCCGGACTGGAACTACCTGCTGACCCTGCCGCCACCCTTCGAGAACGCCAGCCAGGATAACCTGGCGGTGAAAACCCCGATTCCTGCACCACCGGGGGCGAGATGACGGTGCCAGTGAGCGACGCGGACATCAGCGCGGTGCTGCCCGAGGCGGCGCTGCAGGCCGAGACCGATTACCGGTTCGCCCGGCGGTTCGGCGTGTTGCCCGGTCAACTGCGCGACAACCAGCTGGATGTGTATGTGCGTGCCGACTGCGATCCCCAGGCGCTGCTGGAATTGCGCCGGCTTGCCGGCCACCCGCTGCGGCCGGTCGTGCTGGATGACGACGCCTTTGCCGCCCGTCTGCGGGACCGCTATGAGCGCTCGGCCAACGATGCCATGCAATTCGTCGAAGGGCTGGGTGAAGATGCCGATCTGATGTCGGTGGCCCAGTCCCTGGCCGAGCCGGAAGACCTGCTCGAGTCCCAGGACGAGGCGCCGATCATCCGGCTGATCAACGCGCTGCTGTCCGAGGCGGTCAAGGAGAACGCCTCGGATATCCATATCGAACCCTTCGAGAATCGCCTGTCGATCCGCCTGCGGGTGGACGGTGTGCTGCGCGAGGTGCTGGAGCCGCCACGGGCGCTGGCGCCGGTCATCGTGTCGCGGATCAAGGTCATGGCCAAGCTGGATATCGCCGAAAAGCGCTTGCCCCAGGATGGTCGCATCGGTCTGCGGCTGGTCGGCCGGGCAGTGGACGTGCGGGTGTCGACCCTGCCGTCCGGGCATGGCGAGCGGGTGGTGCTGCGTCTGCTGGACAAGCAGGCCGGGCGGCTCGAGCTGCGGCACCTGGGGATGTGTGATGAACATTACCAGGCCATGGAGCGGGTCATCAGCCGCCCCCACGGCATCGTATTGGTGACCGGACCTACCGGCTCGGGTAAGACCACGACCCTGTATTCGGCGCTGATGCGTTTGAATGATCGCAGTCGCAATATCCTCACCGTGGAAGACCCCATCGAGTACTACCTCGATGGGATCGGCCAGACCCAGATCAACACCAAGGTCGACATGACCTTTGCCCGCGGCCTGCGCGCCATCCTCCGTCAGGACCCGGACGTGGTCATGGTCGGTGAGATCCGCGACGTGGAAACCGTGCAGATCGCCATTCAGGCCAGTCTCACCGGTCACCTGGTCTTCTCGACCTTGCACACCAACACCGCCGTGGGCGCGATTACTCGTCTGCGGGACATGGGTATCGAGCCTTTCCTGTTGTCCTCCACCCTCAACGGTGTGTTGGCCCAGCGCCTGGTGCGGACCCTGTGCCCGGATTGCCGCAAACCGCATACGGCGACGCCCAGCGAGTGTCGTCTGCTGGGCGTCGAGCCGGCCGCTGCGCCG
>DXBL01000345.1 GCA_019116555.1 Candidatus Pseudomonas excrementavium | reverse complement strand
ATGGGCTTTGTCGGCGGCATGGATTACGACAAGCAACTCAAGCAGCTGGAACGCAAATACTGCGACATCCTGGTGGCGACCCCGGGTCGGTTGCTGGACTTCTGCAACCGCGGCGAAGTGCATCTGGACCTGGTCGAGGTGCTGGTACTGGATGAGGCCGATCGTATGCTGGACATGGGCTTCATCCCCCAGGTGCGGCAGATCATCCGCCAGACCCCGCGCAAGGGCGACCGCCAGACCCTGCTGTTCTCCGCCACCTTCAGCGATGACGTGATGAACCTGGCGCGGCAGTGGACGGTCGACCCGGCCGTCGTCGAGATCGAGCCGGAACGCCCCGCCTCGGAGAACATCACGCAGAAGGTCTATGCCGTCAGCGGCAGCGACAAGTACAAGCTGCTGTTCAATCTGGTCACCCAGCTCGAGCTGGAGCGGGTCATGGTCTTTGCCAACCGCAAGGACGAGGTGCGCCGTATCCAGGAACGACTGGTGCGCGACGGCATCAATGCTGCCCAGCTGTCCGGCGATGTGCCGCAGAACAAGCGCGTGCGCACCCTGGAGAACTTCCGCGAGGGCAAGCTGCGGGTGCTGGTCGCCACCGACGTGGCCGGCCGGGGCATCCACATCGATGGCATCAGCCATGTGATCAACTACACCCTGCCGGACGATCCGGAAGATTACGTACACCGTATCGGCCGAACCGGTCGCGCCGGGGCCAAGGGCACGTCGATCAGCTTCGCCGGTGAGGATGATGCCTTCCAGCTGCCGCCGATCGAGGAACTGCTGGGCGGCAAGCTCGACTGTATTCCGCCGGAAGAGATCTATCTCAAGCCCGTGCCCAAGCGCCAGCGCACCGCGGAGGAGAAGGCCGCCAGCGATGCCAACGAAGCCGAACAGGCCGCCGCAGCGGCGGCCAACCGCAAGCGTTCGGGCAACCGCCGGGATGGTCGTCGGGACCGTCGCTGAGGTGACGCGATAGCCGGGGCGGTCCATTCGCCCCGCTCCGTTAATCGCCCACTTTCACATTTGTGCACCATGACGCTTGTTGCTGTCATACAAATTGCGCTATACCTCAATCAACCGACCGATACCTGGCAGTGATCCATTGATACCGCCAGGTAATGCGAGTCGGCCTTGCGGACTGCCAGGTGCGGACCGGCGCCTGATCCAGTCTCGTGACTGCGACCATTGCGAGGTAATAGCCCATGGAAGCGTGCGGAGCGACCCGACACACCTTCTACGTTCTTGATACCAACGTCCTTATCCACGACCCCAACGCACTGCTCAATTTCGAAGAACACCACGTCATCATCCCGATGACCGTCCTTGAAGAACTCGACAAACTCAAATCCGGCAAGACCAGCACCGCAGCGGACTGCCGTCAGGCCATCCGGCTGATCGACCAGACCCTGGCCGATGCACCACCCGAGTTGGTCGAATCAGGCGTGCCCATCCAACGCGGCAAACTGGGGCCCCACGGCACCCTCGCCATCCTGATGGACAAGGCGCCGCTCCCCGCCCACTGTCTGCCCAACGACCTCAACGACAACAAGATCATCAACCAGCTGTGCCAGCTGCAGATCCGCCATCCGGACAACCGCATCGCGCTGGTCTCGAAAGACATCAACATGCGGCTCAAGGCCCGGGCCTGTGGCATCGATGCCGCGGATTACCACACCGACCAATTGCTTGACGACATCAACCTGCTGGCCCGCGGTTACCACCAGATCGAGGGCTCCTTCTGGGAGCGCGCCAGCAAGGTCGAGACCCGTCAGCTCACCGGTCAGACCCTGCACGATGTTCAGCTCACCGACAACCTGCCGGCCTTGCATATCAACGACTTCATCATCGATGACCAGGGTTTCATCGGGCAGGTCAAGGCGGTTGAGGGGGCCCATCTCCAACTGCTCGATATGCACCAGGAACCACTGATGCACCAGGAAGCCTGGGGGCTGCGCCCACGGGATATCTTCCAGGCCCTGGCCCTGCATGCGCTACTCGATCCGGACATCCACCTGGTCAACCTCACCGGCGCCGCCGGCTCGGGCAAGACCATTCTGGCGCTGGCGGCTGCGATCGAGCAGACCATGGTCAGCAAGACCTACCGACGCATCATCGCCACCCGCAGCACCCAGGGGCTGGATGAGGATATCGGCTTTCTGCCGGGCACCGAGAAGGAGAAGATGGAGCCCTGGCTGGGCGCGATCACCGACAACCTCGAGGCCCTGCACATGGATGATGAATGCACCCACGGCAGCGTGGAGTACATCCTCGACCGCGTACCGCTGCAGTTCAAGTCGCTGAACTACATCCGCGGGCGCAGCTTCCAGCAGAGCTTCATCCTGATCGACGAGAGCCAGAACCTCACCCCGCACCAGATCAAGACCATCATCACCCGCGCCGGCGCCGGCTCCAAGGTGGTCTGCCTGGGCAACCTGGCGCAGATCGATACGCCCTATCTGAACGCCACCAGTTCCGGACTGACCTACCTGACCGAGTGCTTCAAGGACTTCCCCCACGGCGTACATATCCACCTGCAAGGCGTCCCGCGCTCGGTGCTGGCCGAGTATGCGGAGACTCATCTGTAGTAAACCGGCTCACTCTCTGCCAACCTTCCCTCTCCCCCGGCCCCCCCCTCCCGCAAGGGGAGAGGGGGGAAAAACAGCCGCAGCGCAGCCGTAGTATCTCAAGCTCTATCCCATCAACCCCCTCTATCACCCCCATTGCAAGCCATTACGCCCCACATACGGCATAATACCGGGCAACGAATCGAAGGAGCCTTTTGTCATGCTGATGGTGATTTCCCCCGCCAAGACCCTGGATTACGAGACAGCCCCGGCCACCGAGCTCCATACCCTGCCCCGCCATCTGGAGCACAGCCGGGAGCTGATCGACGTGCTCCGGGA